>JAJRQY010000143.1 GCA_024280015.1 Actinomycetes bacterium | reverse complement strand
CCCTATCAGCTGCGCAGCCCCCATCCGGAGCTGGATGAAGCTGCCTACACCCAAGCATGTGTTGACGATCTCTCCCAATTGTTGACCATGACGTCGTCCGGCGATGTTGCTGCGCTCATCGCCGAGCCGATTCAAGGTGTTGGTGGTTTCGCCACTCCGCCCGACGGCTTCTTTGGGGCCATGAAGAAGGAACTGGACAACGCCGGAATTCTCTACATTTCTGACGAAGTCCAGACTGGCTGGGGCCGGACTGGCGACAACTTCTGGGGCTATCAGGCCCACGGGATTGTCCCCGACATGCTGACCTTCGCCAAGGGCGTTGGCAACGGCATCACCCTGGCCGGCGTAGTTGCCCGGGCCGAGATCATGGACACCATCAAGGTGTTGAACTTCTCGACCTTCGGCGGTAATCCCCTCTCCGCCGCTGGTGGCCTAGCCACCATCAACTATGTGTTGGACAACAATCTCCAAGCCAATGCCAAGGCAATGGGTGACCGCTTCGGAGTAGGTCTTGAGGCCTTGGCCAACAAGTACGACTGGATTGTCGAAGCTCGAGGCCGTGGACTAATGCAAGCCTTTGAGACGGTGGCTCCAGGAACAATGGAACCAGCACCTTCCTATGCCGCAGAGATGCTCGAGGCAACCAAGACCGAAGGGCTTCTGGTTGGCAAGGGCGGCCTGTACGGCAATGTGGTTCGCATGGCCCCCATGCTTGACGTGAACGAAGCCGAAATCGACGAAGCTCTGGCTGCGTTGCACGCAGCGGCAGCTGCAATCAGTGCCTGATTCCGGCTCATGCCAGGCGAACGTGCGATCATGAATGACAACCACCTGAATGAACTGACATTTTCAACGACTCCAGTGATGAAGAGGTAGAGCAATGACCATGTTGATCAAGGGCGGAACCGTAGTAAGTGCAACCGGTGCCGATCCGGCCGAGGTGTTGGTGGACGGTGAGACAATCATTGCCGTCATGTCTCCCGGGTCTGATCCCGCGCTCAGCGCGGAGTCCGGAGCCGAGCGAGTCATTGACGCCACTGGCAAATACGTCATCCCTGGCGGGGTCGATTGCCACACCCACATGGAGCTGCCCTTTGGCGGCACCAATGCCTCCGATGACTTTGAGAACGGAACCAAGGCGGCCGCCTGGGGCGGAACCACCACCATTATCGACTTCGCTGTTCAGATGGCAGGCCAGCATGTTCGTGACGGGTTGGAAACCTGGATGGACAAGGCCGAAGGCAAGTGCGCCATTGACTATGGCTTCCACATGATTGTTGGTGAGGTCAACGATGACTCGCTAGCCGAAATGGACAAGTTGGTTGACGAAGGAATCACCAGCTTCAAGCTGTTCATGGCCTATCCCGGCGTGTTCCTCAGCGATGACGCCCAGATCCTTCGAGCCATGCAGCAGTCGTCGAACAACGGTGCCATGATCATGATGCATGCCGAGAACGGCATCGCAATCGACCTCCTGGCCCAACAAGCCTTTGACCGGGGCGACACCGCACCAATCAACCATGGCCTGGTCCGCCGAGCCGAGTTTGAGGGCGAGGCCACCCACCGTGCCATCATGTTGGCCAAGGTCGGTGCTGCCCCGCTCTACATCGTGCACCTCTCGGCGTCTGAAGCCCTGGAGCATGTCGCACGGGCACGCAACACCGGCGCCAACGTCTTTGCTGAAACCTGCCCGCAGTATCTGTATCTCAACCTGGAAGAGCATCTAGGAGCGCCAGGGTTCTTGGGTGCAGGTTACGTCTGCTCCACCCCGCTTCGTACCAAGCACGAGCATCATCACGCCGACCTTTGGGCCGGACTTCGTAACGACAGCCTGTCGGTGGTTTCCACCGACCACTGCCCCTTCTGCATGAAGGATCAAAAAGAGCTCGGGTTGAACGATTTCCGAGCCATTCCCAACGGCATTGGCAGCGTCGAGCATCGTATGGACCTCATCTACCAGGGCGTTGTACAGGGCGAGATCAACCTGCCTCGCTGGGTCGAACTCTGCTCGACCACACCGGCTCGCATGTTTGGCATGTATCCCCAGAAGGGGACCATCCAACCCGGTTCTGATGCCGACATCGTTCTCTATGACCCTGACAACTCCTGGACCATCAGCGTTGACAAGCACCATATGAACATGGACTACTCGGCCTATGAAGGCATCGAGGTTAGTGGCCGTGTTCACACCGTGATCTCACGTGGTCAAGTCATCCTGGAGAACGAAGAGTTCAAGGGTCGCGCCGGTCATGGCAAGTATGTGCCTCGCGGCCTGAGCCAATACCTGACCTAAGCAGCTTCTTGCGCTCCTAGCTGGACCTTCGTGGTCCCAACCCGACCCCGGCTTCCGCCTGGTTCGCCCGTACTTTCAAATCCCTTTGTAGAAACGAGAAATCGATGGAGAAGATTCATCACCTCATCGACGGTAAATCCGTTGAGGCCACATCCGGACGCACCTCACCCGTCTTTAATCCGGCAACCGGTGAGCAAACCGGTGAGCTCGGATTGGCTTCGGTTGACGATGTCAATTCCGCGGTCGCGATAGCGAAGAAAGCTCAAGCCGAGTGGCGCAACATGAGCGTGGCCAAGCGGATCGCTCCCATGTTTGAGTTCCGTGCCTTACTGGCGGCAAACGCCGATGAGGTAGCAAAGCGGCTGACAGCCGAGCACGGCAAGGTGTTGAGTGACGCTGCTGGCGAAGTAGCGCGTGGACTTGAGAATATCGAGTACGCCTGTGGCATCACCGAGCACCTCAAGGGCGAATACACCGAGAATGCCTCAACCGGTGTCGATGTCTATTCGGTACGTCAGCCATTGGGGGTTGTTGCCGGAATCACCCCCTTCAACTTCCCGGCGATGGTGCCTCTGTGGACGATCCCTAACGCCATCGCAACCGGCAACTCCTACATCCTCAAGCCGTCCGAGCGTGACCCTTCGGCCCCAATGTTCATCGCCGAGCTTTTCCACGAGGCTGGCTTCCCTGATGGGCTGCTGAACGTGGTCAACGGTGACAAGGTCGCGGTCGACGCACTGCTCGAACACCCAGACGTCAAGGCAATTTCCTTCGTCGGCTCGACCCCAATCGCCAAGTACATCTACGCCACCGGTGCAGCCAACGGCAAGCGGGTCCAGGCCTTGGGCGGAGCGAAAAATCACATGATCGTGCTCCCCGATGCCGACATTGGCTTGGCCGCGGATGCCGCAGTCTCCGCCGCCTATGGTTCGGCCGGCGAGCGCTGCATGGCCATCTCGGTTCTGGTTGTTGTCGGCGACATCGCCGATCCCTTGGTTGCTGCAATTGCAGAACGGACCAAGAAGCTGATCATTGGTGATGGCACCGACTCCACCTCGGAGATGGGGCCCATTATCACCGGCGAGGCTCGTGACCGTATTGCTTCCTATATTGGGGCTGGTGCGGACGCCGGAGCCAAGATTGTCATCGACGGTCGGACGGACACCTTTGACAACAACGGCAGCTTCATTGGTTGCAGCCTGATCGACAATGTCACCACCGACATGTCGGTCTATACCGATGAAATATTCGGCCCGGTCCTATGTGTTGTTCGGGTCGATTCCTACGAAGAAGGCGTCCAGCTGATCGCCGACTGTCCCTACGGAAACGGCGCGGCCATCTTCACTCGTGACGGTGGAGCAGCCCGAGACTTCCAAGACCGCTGCGATGCCGGAATGGTCGGCATCAATGTGCCAATCCCGGTACCTGTTGGCTATCACAGCTTTGGTGGCTGGGGCGACTCACTCTTTGGTGACACCGCCATGTATGGGCCTGAGGGAATCAAGTTCTTCACCCGACCCAAGGTCTTAACCTCTCGCTGGCCCGATCCAGCTACCAGCTCAGTTGATCTGGGCTTCCCAACAAACGCGTAAGTCACAAGTCATCCCATCAACTCAGCCACACAGGTACCGGCCAAATCACTAGGGCAGGTACAGAACGAAAGGGACCGTCGTCATGGAATTCGGTGTTGTACTCCAAAATGATCCGCCAGCCTCGCGAGTAGTCGACCTTGCCCGCAAGGCCGAAACCTATGGCTTCACCCATGGTTGGAGTTTCGATAGCCATATGTTGTGGCAGGAGCCCTACGTCATCTACTCCCAGATGCTGGCGGCCACCGATCGCATGATTGTTGGGCCCATGGTGACCAACCCCGGTACTCGCAACTGGACGGTCACGGGCTCACTCTTCGCCACCCTGAACGACATGTACGGCAACCGCACAGTCTGTGGCATCGGCCGGGGCGACTCAGCCATGCGAGTGCTGGGCCACAAGCCAGCCAAGTTGTCGACCCTGAGCGATGCCATGGGTGTCATTAAGGGATTGGCCGAGGGTGACGAGGTCACCTACAACGGAACCCAGCAGCAGATTCCTTGGGTCAAGAAGGGTTCCAAGTTGCCCGTTCTCATGGCGGCCTATGGGCCCCGGGCCCTCAAGCTATGTGGCTCAGAAACTGACGGTTTCATCCTCCAGCTGGCCGATCCCCAGATCACTGAATGGATGATTGGTGCCGTACGCCAGGCAGCAGAAGAAGCTGGTCGAGACCCCGACTCGCTCTATATTTGTGTTGCTGCCCCCGCCTATGTTGGTGACGACATCGAACACCAGCGCGACCAGTGCCGTTGGTTTGGTGGCATGGTCGGGAACCATGTTGCTGACCTTGTCGCCCGTTACGGCGACCAGAGCGACATGGTCCCTCAGTACCTGACTGACTACATCAAGGGGCGCGAGGGCTATGACTATTCCGGCCACGGCAAGTCTGGTCACGACCACACCGATTTCGTTCCTGATGACATTGTTGACAAGTTCTGCATCCTTGGCAATGAAGAGCAACACATTGAGCGCTTGCAACAGTTGAAGGACCTCGGTGTTGACCAATTCGCCATCTACCTGATGCATGACCAGAAGGACGAAACCCTCAGCGCGTACGGCCAGCGGATCATCCCCAACATCACATGACGTCACCGTCCTTGGACCCAATCCGGTTCGGCAAACCCGCCTACATCTACCGCGGCCTCCAGCAGGTGGGCATGATCCTGCTTGGCATTGCCCTGCTTGTCGCCATGTGGGAGGGCTACAAGGCTTTCGGTGCCTGGACCGATGGAACCTGGCCAGGGACCGAACGTGAACTGCCGGTGCCGTCGGACAATCTGAACATGCCGCACTCCTATGACATTGTGAAGCAATTGTTCGAGCCCGTCACTCGCCGAGCGGACGAAACCCTGTTTTCGTTCTTGTTCAAATCGGCCTGGTTCACCTTCAAAATGGCCTTCCTCGGCTTTGTGATCGGCACCATTGTCGGACTGGCGTTGGCCGTGGTGATGCTTCGGTCCAGCTGGTTAGAGCGCGGCCTCGTTCCCTGGATCAACGTCAGCCAAACGATTCCCCTGATCGCCTTGGCCCCACTGGTTGTCACCTGGGGAAGAGGATCCTTCTTGTCCGATACCCAATCGGTGGCCGTCATCGCTGCCTACCTCACCTTCTTCCCCGTAGCAGTCAATGGACTTGCCGGATTGAAGTCGCCCGATGCCCAGGCGCTGGAACTGATGCGATCCTTTGCCGCACCCTGGAGTAAGACATTGTTCAAGCTCCGCTTTCCGGCAGCACGTCCATACCTCTTCCCCGCCTTCCGGTTGGCCGCTGCCCTCAGTGTCGTTGGCACCATTGTCGGGGAAATATCTGCTGGTGTGAAAGGCGGCGTTGGTCGTGTGGTTCTGGACTATGCCGGTAAGTACAGCACCGGTCCAGAACGGCTCTATGGATCGATCCTGGCCGCCGCTGCCCTTGGCTTGTTCGTATTCGGCATCATCACCCTGGCCGAGAAGATTCTCATGCGGGGCCAAGTAGGAGGAAACGCATGACGACTCTGACCAACAATGCAGAACAATCAAGTGAGCAGCCTGCCGTCGTTGTGCAAGGCATCTCCAAGACATTCAATCCGGGAACACCAGAAGCGGTGCAGGCCCTGGTCGATGTTGATTTGAGTATTGCGCCCGGTGAGTTTGTTTCACTCATTGGGCCCTCCGGTTGTGGAAAGTCAACCCTGCTTCGACTGATTGCTGATCTGCTCCCACCAACCGATGGATCGATCAAGGTTTTTGGCAAGCCAGCGGCCCAAGCCCGTATCGACCAGGACTACGGCATGGCATTCCAGAGTGCTGGCTTGTTTGACTGGCGCAAGGTGGCGGCCAATATCGAGCTGCCACTGGAACTCATGGGCTATTCCAAGGCCGAACGCTCCGCTCGCTCAGCTGAGATGCTGGAACTGGTGAAGTTGCCAGATTTCGGCGACCACTATCCCTGGCAACTATCTGGCGGCATGCAACAGCGAGTCGCCATTGCCCGCTCGCTGTCCTTCAAGCCTCAACTCTTGTTGATGGACGAACCCTTTGGTGCGCTCGATGAGATGACTCGAGAACACATGCAGAATGAGCTGTTGGCTATCACTGCCGAACTTGGCACCTCGGTGGTGTTTGTAACCCACTCGATCTCTGAATCAGCCTTCTTGTCTGACCGAGTCGTTGTTTTGTCACCCAGGCCTGGTCAGGTTCACTCCATTGTCGATGTCCCGCTGGGGGAGCGCAGTGACGACACTCGTGAAGAGCCAGAGTTCTTCGAAAAGGCAACCGAGATCCGTGAAGCCCTGCGGGCAGTCGAGGCTGGCCTATGAGCGCCGGTCAGGCTCTGAAGCAAACAGCGAGGCCGTCGATTCTGGGAAGACTGAATCAGATCCCGCCTGCACTGATCGTTGGCGTTGTTTTCTTTGGTGCTTGGGAACTGGCAGTTCGAATCTTCAAGATCAAGGAATTCTTGCTTCCGAAACCGAGCTCGATCTGGAAAGAAGTTGTTAGTCAGTGGAGTGGAGCTGATGGAACCTTGAGTACCGCGCCACTAAAAGCTGCGGGCTGGAACACTGGCTACATCGCGGTGACGGGGCTCATCTTGGGTCTGGTCTTTGGTGTCGCCCTGGCCCTGACCGTTACTCGGTTCCAACGTGTTGGCGGCGCACTCACCCCGTTTGCGGTTGCGGTCAACGCCACCCCCATCATTGCGTTGGCTCCAATTTTTAACAACTGGTTTGGAATCACCGGAAATTTCAGCAACCAGGCCATTGTCATGGTTGTGGTCTTCTTCCCCGTCTTCATCAATACGGCCAAAGGCCTCACCGACGTGCACCCCGATCAGCTGGAACTCATGCGTTCCTATGGAGCCTCGGACTTCACCATCCTGCGGCGAGTGCGAGTTCCAAATGCCATCCCGTTCTTCTTGACTTCCCTACGCCTTGCCGCTCCGTTGTGTGTCATCGCCGCCATTGTCGCGGAGTACTTTGGTGGCCCCCAAGACCGTCTTGGTCCTGTCATTACCCAGAACGCCAGCTTCACCCGGTACGACTCTGCTTGGGCCGCCATCGTGGTTGCCAGCGCTATTGGGCTTAGCCTGTTCGGCTTAGCTCTGTTGGTTGAGCGATACGCCATGCCATGGAAGCGACCAGCCGAAGCCGTCTAGTCGTGAAACACTCAACAACACCTGTTCGTCAATAAGAAACAAGATCGACCTCCTTGCGGGGTAGAAAACAATAAGGGGAAGAGAATATGTCCAACAAGAACACACGAGGGTGGCGCTTACTTGCCATGCTCCTCGCTCTGGCCATGATGGCCGCTGCTTGTGGCAGCGATGTCACTGACGCCGTTGATGGGGCAACCGATGCTGCTGGTGATGCGGTTGATGATGCCACCGATGCTGCCGGTGATGCGGTTGATGATGCAACCGATGCTGCCGGTGATGCGGTAGACGATGCCATGGGTGACGATGACGCCATGGCTGCTTGTGAGGGCATGGATGACGTGACCTTGCAGCTTCAGTGGTTTGCTCAGTCCCAGTTCGCCGGCTACTACGCCGCTGTAGCTGAGGGTTTCTATGAGGCCCGCTGCCTGAACGTCACCATTGAAGAGGGTGGCGTTGACATTGTTCCTCAGCAACAGCTTGGTTCTGGTGCCGCCGATTATGCCATCTCTTGGGTTCCCAAGGCTCTTGGATCACGAGCTGAAGGCATCGACATTGTCAATGTCGCTCAGATCTTCCAACGCTCCGGAACACTTCAGGTGTCCTTCAAGGACTCCGGAATCAGTGGCCCCGGCGACTTCAGTGGCAAGAATATTGGCAGCTGGGGATACGGCAACGAGTTCGAGCTTCTTGCTGGCGCCCACAAAGCCGGCCTCGATGAGAGCGCCGACTTCACCATCGTTGGACAGAACTTCGACATGCTCGCCCTCATCAACGGTGAGATCGATGCTGCTCAGGCCATGACCTACAACGAGTACGCCCAGGTGTTGGAAACCATCAACCCTGACACCGGCGAACTGTTCACTGCTGATGACCTCACCGTCATTGACTGGAACGAAGAAGGCACGGCCATGCTGCAGGATGCCATCTGGGCCGACGGAACCAAGCTTGGTGACGCCGCTTACGATGACCAAACCACCCGCTTTATTGCCGCCTCCATGGAAGGCTGGATGTGGTGCCGGGACAATGCTGATGCCTGCGTGAACCACGTACTTGATGCTGGTTCAACCCTTGGTGCAACCCACCAGACCTGGCAGCTCAATGAGATCAACAAGCTGATCTGGCCATCGGCTGGTGGCATTGGTGTCATGGACCAGGGCCTGTGGGACCAGACCATCACTGTTGCCACCGGCGAGGGTGTGCTGGCTGAGGCCCCTGATGCCGAGGCCTTCACCACCCAGTACGCCGACGAAGCAATCAACCTTCTGGGTGACTCGGACACCACCGGCGATAGCTGGTCACCGGTGACTGTCGTCCTGACCGAGGGCGGCGAGTAAAGCTCCCTCTTCTGAACACAACGATTGGTACTGGCCGACTGTGGGCCAGTGACAATGCCAGGCCCCGACACATTTGTGTCGGGGCCTGCTGGGTTTTGGGGTACAGCGGCGGCGCACATCGCCAGGCAAGACAGTGGTGGTCGGCGACGGCAAACCAATGTTTCTCTTGAAGGTTCAGTGATCGCCACTAACACACGTTGTTATTTAACATTGAATGTCGTACCTTGAACGCATGCGGGCCCCAGACGAACTCTCAGGGATTCTCCGAAAGCACGGCTTGAAGGTCACGCCTCAACGTCGAGCTATCTTTGAGGCGCTCTCGTGTGCCAGCGGGCACCCAACCGCGGATGTTATTTGGGAACAAGTCAAGGAGCAGATGCCGTCGGTCTCGCTACGGACTGTTTATCAGGCCCTAAATGGCCTAGTAGAATTGGGCGAAATCCAGTCAGTCTCAGTCGGAACCGGCGCTTCTCGCTTCGATCCAAACAACGCGGAGCACGACCATTTCGTGTGCGATTCCTGCGACAGGATTTATGACGTTATTTCGTCTCGACCCCATGTGGTCTCGGGTTACCTGGGTGATGCAGCCTCAGATTTTAGAGTCAACACGGCCGAAGTTATCTTTCGGGGTCAGTGCAGCTCTTGTCCGCACCCAAGCACGGATCTCTCACATTAGGAGCAACAATGGCAAATTCAGACGCGAATGCGTGCCCAGTAATGCATGGGGCAAACGTGACCCAGACCGCAGTTGGATCGACTGCCAATCAACACTGGTGGCCGAATCAACTGAACCTACGGATCCTTCATCAGGATTCGCCATCATCGGATCCAATGGACGCCGACTTTGACTACGCCGAAGAGTTCAATTCCCTGGACTACTCAGCGCTGAAGCAAGATCTTGTTGCCCTCATGACTGACTCACAGGAATGGTGGCCAGCTGACTATGGCCACTACGGCGGTCTGTTCATTCGTATGGCCTGGCATAGCGCCGGTACCTACCGAATCGAGGACGGTCGAGGTGGCGGCGGCACCGGAAATCAGCGCTTTGCCCCCCTCAATAGTTGGCCCGACAACGGCAACCTTGATAAGGCTCGAGCACTTTTGTTGCCAATCAAACTCAAGTATGGACGACAGATTTCTTGGGCCGATCTCATGCTATTGACTGGCAATGTAGCGTTGGAGTCGATGGGATTCAAGACGTTCGGTTTTGCTGGAGGCCGAACGGACATTTGGTCACCGGAAGAAGACATCTACTGGGGTGCCGAGACAACCTGGCTCGGTGATGCTCGCTATAGCGGCGACCGAGAGCTGGAAGATCCGTTGGGTGCGGTGCAGATGGGGCTCATCTATGTGAACCCCGAAGGACCAAACGGAAATCCGGATCCGTTGGCATCCGCCCGCGATATTCGCGAGACGTTCGCCCGAATGGCGATGAATGATGAGGAGACGGTTGCCCTGGTTGCGGGCGGACACACCTTCGGCAAAGCCCATGGGGCTGGAGATCCAGATCTAGTTGGGGCCGAGCCAGAAGCTGCTTCCATCGAGCAGATCGGCCTTGGCTGGAAGAATGCCTACGGGAGCGGCAAGGGTGTGCACACCACGACAAGTGGTGTTGAGGGTGCATGGAATAGCACACCAACCGTCTGGGACAACAACTTCTTCGACACACTCTTTGGCCACGAATGGGAGCTCACCAAGAGTCCCGCCGGCGCACACCAGTGGACGGCTCCCTCCGCTGCCGGAACGGTGCCGGACGCTCATGATCCGTCCATCACCCATGCACCAATGATGACTACGGCGGACATGGCTCTTCGTGTAGATCCGATCTATGAGCCGATTTCCCGCCGCTTCCACCAGAACCCCGATGAGTTCGCCGATGTTTTCGCTCGGGCCTGGTTCAAGCTGCTGCACCGCGATCTGGGTCCAGTATCTCGCTATCTCGGTCCTGAGGTTCCTTCCGAGACGTTGATTTGGCAGGACCCGATCCCGGTCGGGAGCACGCTCAGTAGTAGTGACGTTGCCACGCTCACGGCAAAGATTACCGGATCAAGCCTCAGCATCTTTGACCTGGTGAGTACCGCATGGGCTTCGGCTTCAACGTTCCGTGACACCGACAAGCGTGGCGGTGCCAACGGAGGTCGTATCCGTCTGGCTCCGCAGAATGATTGGGAGGTCAACCAACCAGCTGATCTCCGCAGGATCCTTGGTGTTCTTGAGAGCATCAAGGAGGAGTCGGGCATCTCAGTTTCTATGGCCGACCTGATCGTTCTTGGCGGCTGCGTTGCGGTAGAGGCAGCAGCCAAGAACGGTGGTTACGAAGTGTCAGTTCCCTTTGCCTCCGGGCGCGGCGACGCAACACAAGAGCAGACCGACGTTGACTCTTTTGCCGTGCTCGAGCCGACAGCTGATGGCTTCCGCAACTATCTGGGAAAGGGGAACACACGCTCGGCCGAGGAGATGATGGTCGACCGTGCGCAACTGTTAACCCTCAGCGCACCGGAGATGACCGTCCTGGTAGGTGGCATGCGCGTGCTTGGGGGTGACTTCACTGACAAGACTGACGCCCTGAGCAACGACTTCTTTGTCAACATTCTTGATTACGGCATTGAGTGGTCAGCGACCGATGAGACCGAGAACGCGTTTGAAGGTCGGGTTCGTGGAAGCGACAGTGTCAAATGGAGCGGAACCCGCACTGACCTCGTCTTCGTATCGAATTCACAGTTGCGAGCGATTTCTGAGGTCTACGGATCCTCAGACTCGGGAGAGAAGTTTGTCTTGGACTTCGTCGCTGCCTGGAACAAGGTCATGATGCTCGATCGGTTCTGACTCATGCTTTTGGCCAATCCTCCAGGCCCCGACCTCCAAACGGATCGCCGGTTGGTTGCCATACTGCAAGGCCCTGGCGCTCGTTGCGTCGGGGCCTTGCAGCTTCTCGAGATGTCTGGGTTAACGGACGGCTAATGCGCCCGGTTCATTGTTGATCTATGATCTCGGTCTCAGGAGGGAACTGATATGACAGCAAGTTTTGTCGCGTTTCGCGGCCCATTGAAGGCTGCCGTAATACTGGCGGTGGGTGCCTTAGTCACTAGTGGGTGTGCGCTTCTACCGTTTGGGTCCGAGGAGGAAGCATCCGAGGCCACGGCTGCACCAACCACGGTGGATGCGGTGGCGCCGGACACAGCAGCACCGTCGGAGACGCCGTCCGTGGTCAATGAGGCGACCTGGGAAACTGATCCACAGGATTACCGAGATCAGGTCGGCCAAGAGCTCGTGTTCGACTGCCCTGCTGGTGGTACTGCGACAAAGATCTGGGGAGTTGAGATCTATACCGATGACTCGTCAGTGTGTAGCGCTGCGGTTCATGTTGGATTGCTCACTCCTGCCGATGGTGGTGAGGTCACGATTGAGATTGTTGGACCGCTTGATTCCTACGAGGCTGGCATCGCCAACGACATCGAATCCAATACGTGGGGTGCATGGAGCGGCAGCTTCAGTTTTCCTGCGGCTCCGCCCGGAAGTGGCAGTTTCGAGCCAGTCCTCAAGGATGAAACCTGGGCGTTGAAGGCGACGGGCTTGAACCTGGAAGTCGGGGATACCTACACCCATTCTTGCGCACCCGAAGGTCAGGTTCAGTCGTTCTGGGGCAGTGGAACCTATACGGCAGACTCATCAATATGTAGTGCTGCAGCCCATGCCGGAGTGATCACCATTGCTGATGGTGGTCAGGTGACGGTCCAGATGACAGAGGGCCTGGAAGCGTATGAGGCCAGCGAAGCCAATGGCCTGCTGTCCGCACAATGGGGCTCTTATGATCTCAGCTTCCAAGTGAGCTAGCCGGGCCGGTGGGCCTTGCTCTGCAGTCATAGTTGCCAGTTGGTCATGCTGGCCCAGCCCTCGGCACGTGCAAGGGCTAAAGAAATGAAAGCTTCTTTTCGGTTGCCGTACTCATCGATGTCTTGGGAGCTTGAGGCCAGTTCTAGTTTCAGTGCCTCATACTCCTGGCGACCGAGTTGGTTGGCTCCAAGCCAGTCACGAAACAGCAGGGCCTCTCGGGCGACCGGTACATCAGCGGCTCGAACATTGATATTGACCGGTCGTCCCGGGTCACAATCAACAAGGACCGTCTCCGGATGGTTGTTGCCACTCTTGTCTTTGCCGAACCACTCTCCAGCTACAACGACGAACCCAGCAGCGGCGGCCGCTTCGGCCACAGTTGGCGAATCTTGGTCGGTGGGGACCATGATCTGGATGTCGATGAGGTTCTTCGCCTTGAGCCCGGAAACTGAGGTTGAACCGATGTGATCGATCCGCACAACTCTTGTTTGGGCGGTATGAGTTTGGAGCCGAGCAATGAGGCGAGTTGCCGTGTCGACCCAAGTCGGGTCCGGATCATGAAGCACCGCAACTTGTGCTCGTGGTGCTCGCCGATTGTTGTGCCACTTCGTCACCCACGGAACAAGTCGAGACGACACAAGATCATCGACATCGGCTCCATCTTCCAACGATAGGTCTGTCCAGGCGGTGGCTTCAGCCGACTGCTCCTGCTCGGTTGCAACCACCAGATGATGATTGGCGGAGACTGACGCAGACGGGTGATCAGCGACTGAGAAGATCGGAACAGCAACATCCGGCAGGTCGCGCAGTAGGTCCGAGGCGAGCCGGGTCAGGGTTCCAGCGATCGGTTGGGCTGTATTTGTGGGACCACAAACCGCCACCTGCAGTGTCCGTCTTGGCATCACCAGACCCTAGTGCAGCCCATTATGCTGTGATGCATGAGTGAACGGACTGGTTGGGGAGCAGCACTGGCTTCCGTCTGTAGCGCAGAGTTGATCATGATTGCGGTGATTACCGGTGCGGGCGTGGCCTCGATGATTGTCCCCGAACACATCGACACCATCGCCCTGGTCGTCGCCGTCCTGGTTGGCGGAGGTCTTCTTTTCCAACGCCGTAGGTCCAAGACGGCTGGTAGCAGTTAGCACGTAATACCGGGTAGCCAGGTCGACAGCTCGCGTCAGGTAACCCGTGTCAGGTAGTCAGCGTAAGACAGGTTGCGCTAGGCAGTCGTCCATCCAGCCCCACTGGTATAGCGACGAAGGCCTAGTCGAAAGGTCAACGAAGCAGCGGCCATCATGCCAAGCGAAACGCCGACCAGCATGGCTAAAGAGGTGGCATCGAAGTTATCCACGATCGTGGCTGGGAAGCTCGAAACGAAGGCAACGGGCACAATCACATACAGGGTCAGCTTGATCAACCCGCTGAAGACGTCGATTGGATAGTTGGCAAACATCAAGAGGGCAACGAAGGACGACTCGGATGCTTCGGGCCGGCCCAGGAAGAAGGTCAGACTGCCGGAGACGATAAGGAACCCAGTGATCACCGCACTCGAGCAGAGGACTGCGACGCTGAACACCAGCGCTCGAGTCGGAGTCGGGTGCCCCAATCCGGCGAACAGCAAGATGCCAAAGACCAGGTCTCCGACATGCACCGGCGAAACCTTCCGCACGACGACGTGCGCCAGCGTCGAAACCGGAAGTGAAAGGAAGCTGTCGAGCCCGCCGCCGATGATCAGTTCGGGGATGCTTCGCACATTGGCCAGCACCCCAAGGCTGAAGCCGGCCCCGGTCATGAAGACTGCCTGCAGCAGGATGATCTGATCAATCCCCAACCATTGATGTCATCGATACTGCGCATGGTCAAAACCCAAAACAGTACCCAAACCAGATCGTTGACCACCATGATCACGACGCCCATCCAGAAGCTTGCTCGGTTTGACCAGGCCTCGCGCCAGGCCATAGCCAGAGTTGTGAAAACACTCCGCACCCCTCAGCCTCCGATCCGAACAAGGTGATTCTGGCCTCGCCGAAAGGCAGCCCCCGCGGCCAGAGAGATCACCAGGATCCAGGCCGCCTGGGCCAGAAGCAGCCACGGCTCAACAAAACCGGCTGCCAGTCGAGCCGGTGCATAGGCCATCAGCGGAAATGGAGTTAGCCACGCCACCGTTCGCAGGGTGTCGGGGAGGACCTGGAACGGGATCAACAGGCCACCCAGGATAAAGAGCAATTTCTGATGGATGAACCAGGCTGAGCCCGCCTCACGCAGCCAGAACGAGTCAGAAGCAAAGAGGTGTTGATTGATGATGTTAAGAGCGACAGCAAGGATGAGGGAGGGAACGGCGAGGGCCGCCGCCCAGCCGTTCGGGGGGAGTCCAAACTGCACAAGGCCAATGATCAGGCCCAGGCCTCCGCAGACGATGAGTCGCGGAGCAATGGCCCCTAGCTCGCTGGCAAGGCGAACGAGAAGGGGCGAGATTGGACGGACCATCTCGGCGGCGATCTCGCCGCTTCCGATCTGATTTCCGGTCTTCTCCAAGAGTCGGAGGGGCACAGCGATTGCCCCAATCTCAGTCGCCGCCATGTACCAGAACACCATGGTCCGGTCATATCCAGCAATCGTTCCGGTACCGGCAATTGCCATCCATAGTGACGAAATGGCAATCAGGACGAAGACGTAAACAACACCGGTCAAAGCCAAGGAGACACGGTTGCCGGCGGATCGGCTGGCAGCAACGATGAAGGTTCGGACGAGCGCTGGAACCCTTGGGGGTAGGGCTTGTGGGCGGGGCAAGGTCGATTGAGAACCAGGTGTTGGAGTGGGAGTCGGAATAGTCATACTCGTCCCTCATAGATCTCGGAGATGACGTGCTCCAGCGGAGGATCCAGGACAGAAAGATCAGCAAGTTGCCCGATGGCCATGAGATCAGACATCACCGCGTCAACCGAGGTTTGATCGGTGTCAACCTCAAGACGAACTGACCCCTGGCTCTTGCCGGTCGTGGACCAGGTGATGGTGATCCCATCCTTGCCGAGAAGCTCAACTTGCTTGATGGTGATCCCGTCCTCATAGTGCGCTTCGATGGTTTTGGTCGAGAGCAAGCTGCCTTTCATTCGAGACACCGCGTCGTCGTAGATGACGGCACCGTCATTGATGATGACAGCCCGGTCGGCGACCATCTCGATGTCTGATACGTCATGGCTGGTCAGGAAGACGGTTGTTCCCAGTTGCTCGTTGAGGTGGACGAGGAGTTCACGAAACAGCTTCTTGCCGACCAGGTCCAGGCCAATTGACGGTTCGTCCAAGAAAAGCAAGCTCGGTTCATGAAGCATGGCCGCGGTCAGTTCGCAACGCATGCGTTGACCAAGGGAGAGGGTGCGAAGGGGCTGGTCGAACAAGTGACTGGCGTCCAACAGTTCGCCAAGCTCACCAACCCGCTGACCGAGCCTGGTCTCACCCAGTCCATAGATGGAGCCAAGCATCTTGTAGGAGTCTGCGGCTGGTAGCTCTTGCCAGAGCTGGGACCGCTGACCAAAGAGCGTGCCGATTCGCATCGCCAGCTGCTTGCGCTCAGTCCAGGGGACGAGTCCGAGCACGCCGGCTGTTCCCGATGTTGGGCGAAGCAGGCCGGTAAGGATCTTGATGGTGGTCGACTTGCCTGCCCCATTTGGGCCAATGAATGCCAGACGCTCGCCATGTGCCACTTCCAAGCTGATCTGCTTAACGGCGACCGTCACGCGACGTTTCCGGCCGCGACCGGTGGTGAAGGAGCGGCCCAGATCGGTGATGGTGATGGCCGCCGCTGAAGTCATTGGTCGATAGTAAGCCAAGCAATCTTGATGTAAAGCGAGTTACGGACGACTGGAGTGTCAGACCCCGTAACTAGCTTGACGGTCCCATGTTGCTGCGTCGTTCCGTTTGATTGTGAATTGCTTAGGTCGCCCCGTTCGGCGGCTGACAAGAAACGTTTGGCATTGGTAGGAAGGCGGTAATACCATGGAGTTTATGGTTGTGAAGAAACTGTCGATCGCGTTGGAGCAGTCGGTGGCCCGAGGCGCTTCGAGTGCGGCTAGGCGCAGTGGTGTGAGCCTGTCCGCATGGCTGAATGCTGCTGCGGAGCGTGCCCTCATCATCGAAAACGGGCTCGCCGCCGTTTCGGAGTGGGAGGCCGAACACGGCGAATTGAGCACAAGCGAGTTGGCGTGGGCAGACACCATTCTTGGGGTTGTGAATGACCCGGCGGAGCTCTGAGAGGTGCCAGGCATCACCTATGACACTGGAGCGCTGATATCAGCCGAACGGAGCAATCCTAAGATGTGGGCGATTCACCGGCGGGCACTCGAGTGCGGGATTATTCCGACCGTTCCTGCCGGTGTCCTCGGTCAGGGATGGCGCGGTGGTCCGCAGGCGCAGTTATCAAGGATGCTTGTCGGTTGCCGAATCGAAGCTCTCGATGAACAAAGAGCGCGTTCGGCTGGCACGGCAAGTGCGCGAGCAGGGACTTCTGACATTATCGATGCCTCGGTTGTAGTCGGCGCGGCAGCTCGATCGGACCTGGTCATCACCAGCGACGAGGCGGACATTGGTCGGATTCGGGACGTGCTGGGTGTACAACTCAGGATCCGGACGGTCTGAGAACGCTGGGTCAGGCTGCAGGGTCGTTGGGGTCGCCTGGCTCGGTTCGTTTGATTACCGGAGTGCTTATGTCCTGACCAGCGATGGAGAGTCTGACTCCGTCGGTGTCCAGGTCATGTGGATCACCATCGGCATCAGCAACAATGGTCAGTTCTTCTACTGGCGGACCTTCATAGATTTCTTGCAGGGCCAGCATGGCACCGGCCATCGCTGCACCAAGGACACCGCCCTTGACCCGGCCAGCTGCACGAATTGACTGGCGGATCTCCGCCGCCACATCCTCGCTGGTGCGCTCACCCAGCGCGAGGGTGTCGCTCACCTGTCCTGGCTGCTTGAAGATCTCATCGGGCACACGATCCAACCTAGTCGCAACGAGCCGTCGGCATTTGGCGGCAGTGAAGGTGAAGCCCGCGAGAATCGGAAACCACGGCGAGGGTGAATGGCGGGCAACGAGTTTGGCCGCGGATGTAGAGCGGCCCAGCCGAAGACCTCCTAGCTATGGCGCGACAGGGTTTCGCCGGTGTTCCACCACCATTGCGGTATTGGTGGCGCAGTACCGGCCGAGGTCATCGACCAAGGCATCCAGTTCTTCCAGGTCGGTCGCTTCAACGAATAAAACCTGATCACTGTCGCCAAGAGTTCTGAAGATCGAACGCACTGCCGGGTGCTCTCGCGCTACCTGTTCGATTAGCTTGACTGCCTTGGTGGTGCTGCTGGCGGAGGTCACCCGGATCAGTGCCTTGGTTCCGCGACCGACCTTGGCCGGGTCGATCACTGCCTGGTAGCCCAGGATCACTTCCTGATCCTCCAGTGAATGCACTCGGGCAGTCGTTGCTGCGGCCGACAGCCCGATCACACGGGCCAATGTCCGCAATGACTGTCGCCCATCGGCTTGCAGGGCCTCAATAATCTGATAGTCGATCTCGTCCAAGGACGGTGGTTGGGATGCCATCTGGTCATTCTGCCAGGCAAACTTCATACTTCGCTTAGCAGTACCAGGCATTTGCGCTTCACCTGGCCACCCGGCTTTCCTACAATAGGGTGATGACGCTCGATCAGCCTGCAAGTCGCCCCCGCCAGCGAATACGGATGGCGACCGCGGCCGACCTTGATCAGCTGGTCGATCTGGCCAGCGGGATCAAGGAACTGATGACCACCATGCCGCGCAATTCTGAGCGGATGGCAGAACGCATTGCTGAGGGCGAAGCCAGCTTCGGTCCAATACAAGACGTAACTGGCAACGAGATCTACTTCTTCGTCCTCGAAGAGGATGGAGTCATTGTTGGAACCTCAGCGGTGTATGCCGCCGTTGGGTTAGATCGGCCCTTCTACAGCTACAAGATTGCCAAGCGGTCCCAAGTTTCACCCGAGCTTGATGTCCGAATCGACTACCGAGTCCTGCAGCCGGTCAACGATTACACCGGCTCGGCCGAGGTCGGTACGCTCTACCTTGCTCCCGAGCATCGCGGCGGTGGCCGGGGCCGCCTCTTGTCACTATGCCGCTTCATGTTCATTGCTGCCCACCAGCAGCGCTTTGGCCAACGAGTAATGGCGGAGATGCGGGGCTGGACCGATGACAGTGGAGCCAGCCCGTTCTGGGACGCGGTCGGAGCCAAGTTTTATGGCCTTGATCTCCATGCCGCAGATTTGCGCTCGGGTCACGATGTGCGTTTCATCGCCGATCTGTTGCCTCCCTATCCGATCTTCATTGATCTATTGCCTGAGGAGGCCCAACGAGTTGTTGGCATGGCCAATACTGGTTCAGAACCAGCGGCCGCCATGCTGCGTCGCCAGGGGTTTCGGAACAACAACTATGTGGACATCTTCGACGCTGGATTGTGTCTTGATTGCCATGTCCGCGACCTCGACACCGTCCGCCGGTCCGAGCTCCTGACCTTGGAGCTTGCCGACGAGGATGCTCCAGCACCCAATCGTCGATCCGGGGATACGCCGGTATGGCTGCCAGCCATCATCTCCACCACCGGGCTCGCGGACTTTCGAGTGGCTCAAGCCACCGTGGCCGTCATGTCGTCTGGGTCGTCAGGGTCGTCAGGGTCGGCTGGGTCATCTGAGTCGTCGAGTACCGGCACGGTTCTTGCTGGACCCGAACTGGCGGCGGACCTTCAAGTCGAACCCGGTACCGAGTTACTGGTCTATGTCTTGGCCGCCAAGTCATGAGCGCCGAACAAACTGTCCGTCAACCGAGGCCGGCACGCGAAGTAAACTTCGATGGCATTGTTGGGCCCACCCACAACTTCGCCGGCTTGTCCGCCGGGAATCTTGCTTCCAAGAAGCACGGCCAGCAAACCTCGTTCCCTCGCCGGGCCGCCCTTGAAGGCCTAGCGAAGATGCGAACCATGGTCGACCTTGGCATCGCTCAGGCGGTTCTTCCACCCCACGAGCGGCCGTCCCTTCCCGTCCTGAACCAGCTCGGCTTCACCGGCACGCTGGCTGATGCGATTGCGACGTTGGCAACATCGGATCCAGCCATGCTGGCCACCGTCTCGTCGGCCTCAGCCATGTGGGCGGCCAACGCGGCAACCGTTTCTCCCTCGGCCGATACTGCCGATGGTCGGGTCCATCTGACCCCAGCCAATCTGTCATCCACCCTGCACCGCTCCTTCGAGGGCGGGTTCACCAAGCGAGTACTGGGACAGGTCTTCGCCGACCCGGACCGCTTCGTTGTCCATGACCCACTGCCGATGCATCAACGCTTCGCTGATGAGGGAGCAGCCAACCACTCTCGTTTCGCTCCTCATCACGGTGACTCGGGGCTTGAACTCTTCGTGTACGGCCGAGACGACAATGATCCGTTGGATTTCGGTGCATTCCCTCGCCGTCAGACCAAGCTCGCTTCGGTAACCATTGCTCGCAGTCATGGCCTTGATTCCGGCCGAGTCCTGTTAGCCAAACAGAACCCTGCTGCCATCGATGCTGGAGCTTTTCACAATGATGTGGTTTCGGTCTCCAATCAGATGGTGTTCTTTAGCCATGAACTGGCCCTTGATCCATCGGTCTTCGGTGCACTCCAGGAATACGGAATCGAGACGATTGTCGTTCCGTCCGACCAAGTCTCCTTGGATGATGCCGTCTCGTCCTATCTGTTCAACTCCCAGTTGGTGACCGTGCCAACAGGGTCAATGGTTCTGATCGCACCGGCGGAAACGGCCGAGAACCAGAAGGTAAGCGACTACCTGGATGAGCTGGTTGGCGGTCCGAGTGCCATCGAATCGGTTGAACATGTCGACG
This sequence comes from Actinomycetes bacterium, assembly GCA_024280015.1. GTDB lineage: Bacteria > Actinomycetota > Acidimicrobiia > Acidimicrobiales > SZUA-35 > JAJRQY01. The sequence goes on along the minus strand of JAJRQY010000143.1, from coordinate 4,389 downwards.
TTCGCCAATCAATGAGCAACGGTGGAGGCCCAGCATGTCTGCGTCTGCGAGTTGTACTCACCGAGGACGAGGCCGCAGCGCTTGGCGGGTCAGTCCTGGTGGACCATCGCAAGCTTGACCAGTTGGAAGCGTGGGTAGAGGCCAACTACCGGGAGGAACTGAGGCCCGCTGACCTTGCGGACCCCAACCTCTTGCTCGAGACTCAGACTGCACTTGACCAGCTGACGCAGATTCTTGACCTCGGTTCGCTCTATCATTTTCAAGGCAACCAACATTTCCGACCAGAAAGCGCCTGATGACAAACGAGCCTCTGTCGCACGAACGCCTGTCGCACGAAGTCTTGCCGCAGGAACTCCTGCCATCGGGATCAATCCTGAAGCAGGCCCTCGACACGGCCCCCATCGAAACGGGAACCGCAGTCCTTGATGGGGTGACCATCTCCGTCCTCGATCGAGGGATCATCTCCTTCGAACCGGCTGGCGATGGCTTGCTTGGCCAGCCGTTGAAATCGCTCGTGCTCTCGGCTGGTGTGCACGGCAATGAAACGGCCCCAATCGAGCTGGTCGATGCCCTGGTCAACGATCTGGTTTCAGGCCGCAAACCGGTTGCTATTCGACTGCTGGTGATCTTGGGTAATCCCGATGCCATGATCAAACAATCCCGCTTTGTTGAGGAAAACCTCAACCGAGTATTCAATGGTATTCACGAGCAGCGGTCCTCACTGGAAGCAGACCGAGCGGCGGTTATCGAAGCTCACGTCCAGCGATTCTTCGATGGAGCAACAAACGCAGACGATGGTGGCACAAGCGCGGTTGCCGGAGAGCGCGTGCACTATGACCTTCACACTGCCATCCGAGCATCGGCCCATGAACGCTTCGCCATCTTGCCCTTCGGCATTGACTTGCCCGACACTCAGATGGAGTTCTTGGCTGCTTCGGAGATTCAAGCAGTGCTTTTATCCAACGCACCGTCCGGGACCTTCTCCTACTATTCCAGCTATCGCTTTGGTGCCCAGTCCTTCACGGTTGAGCTGGGCAAGGTTCGACCCTTCGGTGAGAACGACCCGTCTCGGCTCGCGGCCATCGATGGCCAGCTCCGACGCTTGATCTCGGGGCAACATGTCGAGTTCGACCCCGCATCGTTCGCTGACACGACAACAGAGCTGCCGGAGGTACCCATCTACTCGGTCATCCATGAGGTGATGCGGCGTTGTGATGAGGGATTCGAGCTGCACATCGCCGACGCGGTGGCAAACTTCACCGAACTCCCCGTCGGTCATGTACTAACCACCTGCTCCAACCGGCGTTCCGAAGGTACGGATCGTCGTGTCGGAACTGGTCAACGTAGTGATGGGGCAGACCGGCGAGTGCTACCCGATCGGCGCAGGGCCGAACAAACGAATCCTGAGGTGGCAACCGATGTGTCTGCCTCGTTCCGAGACTTTGTCGTGAGCGAACGCGGCTCGGCCATTGTCTTCCCCATCCGAGGGGTTCCCATCGGCCAACGGGTTGCTCTCATTGTGAAGCGACAGGAAGGGAACTGAAATGACCACTGACTCAACAACCAAGGTAGCCATCATCGGCGGCTCGGGCTACGGAGCGGCAGAGCTTCTGCGCAACCTGCTGCCTCGGCCAGACGTGTCTGTCATCAGCGTCTCCTCCAAGGATCATATTGGCCAAGCGTTGGGAGACGTGCACCGCTCACTTGGCTCGGCCGGAGCGGCCATGGACCTGGTGCTGGAAGATATTCCACCTGCGGAGTGCGCGGACGGCGCCGACATTGTGTTCCTGGCGATGCCTCACGTAACAACGGCCAAGGTTGCTATGGAACTCTTTGATCTTGACGTCAAGCTGATTGACCTGTCTGGAGACTTTCGCCTCACCAGTCTTGAGGACTATGTGGCCGACTATGCCCCCGAACATCCATGCCCAGAACGGCTGGGGACCTTTGTCTATGGCATGCCCGAGCTGAATGCGGACTCAATTGCTGTGGCTCGCTATGTGGCCAGTCCTGGTTGTTTCGCCACCGGAATTGCCATGGGCTTGTTGCCACTGGCCGATGGGGGAATGCTGGAATCGGGTGCGGTTCGTACGGTGGCAATGACCGGCTCGTCTGGATCGGGAGTTCGACCTCAGGCCGGGACTCATCACGCAGTTCGGGTCAACAATCTCAAGGCCTACAAGGTGCTTCACCATCAGCACCGGGCCGAGATCCTGCAGACCCTACGTTCGGCGGGCGCTGGCAATATTGCTCTCGATTTCATCCCGGTTTCGGCCCCGTTAGCTCGCGGTATTCTGTCGATCTCGCAGCTGGATCTGCCGGAAGGAGCAACCGAGGACAGTATCCGAGAGTTGTATCTTCGTTACTACGACGGACATGACCTGGTCAGAGTGATGGGCCAGGGGCAGGCACCCGAAGTCGTTGCCGTTGCCGGGACAGCTCGAGTTGAGATTGGAGTCGATGCCCGCATCGATCCGGCAAGCGGCCAGCGAACCCTGGCGGTTACCTCAGCCATCGATAATCTGATCAAGGGCGGAGCAGGTCAGGCAATCCAGTCGTTCAATCTGATGACCGGCCACCCAGCCCACTTCGGTCTGGATGCGCCAGGGCTGTGGCCCTAATGGTTGCCTCGACCAGCGACTCGCCGATTGTGGTGATCAAGGTTGGTGGTGATGTTGTGCTTGATGAGCAACAGCGCCAGGGCCTCGCCAGCAATCTGGGTGACTTGTTGGCAGACGGCTGGCAGGTCGTGGTGTTGCACGGGGGTGGTCCGCAAACCACCGCGCTTCAGGCTGCCCTCGGGCGAGAGGCCAAGATGGTGGCCGGCCGTCGCATTACTTCTCCCGAAGATCTGATTGTTGTGACCCAAGCCATCGCCGGCGACGCAAATGTCGCCCTCACCTCGTCATTGCAGGGTGCTGGCATCCCGGCTTTTGGGTGTCACGGGGTTTCGGGAAGTTTGATCCGAGCCACTCGACGGCCGCCGACGGTGGTCGAAGGCGGTGGACCCGATGCAATCGATTTTGGACAGGTTGGTGACGTCTCCTCGGTCAACGATTCCCTTTTGCTTGGCTTGCTGGATTTGGGCCAGGTTCCCGTGATTGCCACCCTTGGTCTTGGAGCTGGGGGAGAGGTGTTCAACATCAATGCCGATACCACCGTCATCCAGATTGCCCAGGCCTTACAAGCACAGCTTCTCATTCTGGCCACTGCCGTCGGGGCGGTCTACCAGGACATTGCCGAGCCGGATAGTCGCCTGGTGCAGATCACCTCGGCTGAGGCCAAGGAACTGATCGATGCTGGAGTCATCCAGGGCGGCATGATTCCCAAGATTACTGAGGCCTTTCGTGCCCTGGAATCTGGTGTCGGCGAAGTAGCAATCGTGGACGCAGGAACCACTGGTTCGTTCCGCCGTGTTTCCAACGGCGAACGTTCCGTCGGAACCGTCCTCATCCGCTAGCGCATCCCCTCAACGTCGGTACTCGCACTCAGTAAGTTCGGGAGTCTCCTCACCGATTCGATTGCTGCGGGTGATCACATCGATCATGACCTCAAGGCGAGCACCGTCACCCTCGAAGTTGAGGGCGTCAACAAGACAATCCAACACATCTGCCGGACTGTTGCCGGCATACGACTCGTTGTCTCCGAACTCTTTGGCTGGCTTGTCATCTTGGAGGTGGTGGCCATAGAGCGCAGACATTTCATCGATTCCCCAACCTCCCGTGAAGAAGGCATAGGACTCACCCTTGTCGTACTCGCCTTCGCTGAAAATCAGGGTGACTTCATCACCTGGAGCAAGGGCCAAAATTCGTTCCTCGTAGGGCTCGCGTCCAGATGCTTCAAGCAAGATGATCTCGGACATCTTGACTGTGGCAACTTTCACTCCATCGAGTTCGTGGTCATCGATGTCGGTCACGGTCCCCTTGACAACAGCAATGGCACCAATCGTTTCCGCGACTGAGCTGGATCCGTCGCGGCCGCCAAAGGGGACACAACTGAGCAGCAGAGGAGCAAGAGTTAATAGCCAGATGGTTTGGGAGAGTCGCCGCTGCATCCGCTCATTGTGCTTGGGCCGAGTGTCCGGAGCAACCGGGACGTCTGCTTCAGTAGTTCACTAGAACATCTCCCGCAGATCGACAAATGAGCTGAGGAGCTAGTCCAGTCGATGGCCGCTTCACTCTTGTGCTGGCTGCCTACAACGCGAGATGGAGGCGCAGGGCCTCGTCCAGTTGATCCATCAAGTCGAATGGAACGTGTCCAATGGCCGGGCCGATTCGCTGGACGGCAACGGAACGGACCTGCTCCGCTTGAGCCTTGGACTCCCTGTCCAGTCCTGTTTCTGACGCCGCGAGTAGGACCTGGAACGGGAAGATGTGGTTGGTGTTGGAT
>JAJRQY010000142.1 GCA_024280015.1 Actinomycetes bacterium | reverse complement strand
TTGATTCCCAGATGGCGGTTGCTTGTTCGTCGGATCTCTTTGATCCGTCCTCGCTCCACTGCTCGAAGTTGGCTCGACTAAATACCAGTGGCTGGTAGAAGGCCTGTTCGTAGCGAGCCAGGGTGTGCTCAACACCGAAGAAGTGCCCGCCGGGGCCAACTTCAGTGATGGCGTCCAGCGCCAGTTCGGCATCGCTGACCTCGACTGGGGTGAAGGTCTCGGCAATCATCTGGCACATCTCGATGTCGACGATGAACTTCTCATAGGACGCCGTGAGCCCGCCCTCTTGCCAGCCGGCGGCATGCATGATCCAGTTGGCGCCTGCCTGCAAGGCGCCGAAGGTGTTCATCATGGTTTCGTAGCCGCCCTGGGCATCAACGGCATTGGAGGCACTGGACCCTGATGATCGCCATGGCACCTCGATGTGGCGGGCTAGCTGTCCACTGATGATGGCGGCCTTGACCGCCTCGGGAGTTCCGAAGGCTGGCGACCCCGATTTCATGTCGACATTTGAAGTGAACGAGCCGTAGACGACCGGTGCTCCGGGGTTAGCCAGCTGGCTCAGGGTGATGCCGGCAATGGCTTCCATGTGTTGCAAGACAATGGCCCCGGCCAGCGTCACCGGTGCCATTGCCCCGGCCAGGGTGAACGGGGTGATGATTGTTGGCTGGCCAACCCGAGCGAAGTCGATGATTCCTCGGCCCATCGGGATGTCCAGCTGGCGAGGCGAGTTGGTGTTGATGACCGTCCAACATCGGGGTGCTTTGGCCAGCTCCTCATCATTATCCAAACCCAAACGGAGCTTTATCAGATCGAAGCTGTCGCGTACTCGTTGACCACCTCGGGCAAAGAGGAAGGGTGTCTTGTCACTCAGGGTCAGGGTGGCAAGGGTGGACTTGAGGTGGCGGATGTTGACGGGAACGTCGCCTGGCTCGACCGACGGCCCAGTGACCCCCATGATGTCGAAACTCTGGGTCAGTTTGAGGAAGTTCTCTTGGTCGGCCAGGGTGCCCGAGCGGCGGCCGTTGCGGCGGTCAGAAACAAACGGCGGCCCACCAACTGGGACCAAGACCAGGCTTCGCCCGCCGATGGTGACATTGCGTTCCGGGTTGGGGGCGTTGAGTACAAACTCGGCGGGGGCAGACTTCAGAGCAGCGGTAATGCTGTCGGGGTCCAGCCGTACCATCATCTCGTCCTCGTCGACGGTGGCCCCACCTTCGGCAAAGATGTGTCGAGCTTCGGGCAAGAGAACCCTCATGCCCTCATCGGCCAGATAACGAACGGCCGACTGGTGAAGATGGTTGACCTCGTCCTCGGACAGGATGGCGATCGGTTGGAACGGGTTGGTGAGCGATCGGTATTTCTCTGTTGAAACCGACTTGCGAGCTTTGCGTTGGCGTCTTCGAGCCATTGCTCAGCCCCGCATCCTTGAACCAGTCGGATCGAAGGGGATCGCATCCAGTAGCCGAGCGCCGTGGCGTTCTCCCACCAGGGAAATCTGGTAGAGGGCTTCGGGGTCAGTGGCGTCGGTGTCGATGTAGGCCAAGGCCAGGCTTTGTCCGGTGCGATGCCCGTATCCCCCAGAGGTCACGAAACCGACGACGCGGTCATCTCGATACACCGGCTCGAAGCCCGTCGCATCCGATGTTGTTGCCTCAATAGTAAACATGACTAGGTTCTGAGCTGGACCTTGATCCCGGTCGGCAAGGGCGGCATCGCGGCCAACAAATCCGGCCTTGTCGTAACTGACGAAGTGTCCCATGTCGTTCTGAGAAGGGGTGTAGTCCGGGCTGAATTCTCTACCCCAGATACCGAAACCCTTTTCCAACCGCATGCTGAGCAAGGCCAGGACGCCGACATTGCCGATGCCAAGATCGGACCCGGTCTCCAAGAGTCGGGTGTAGACGTGTCGCAGGTAGGCGGCTGGCATCCAGACTTCGTAGCCGAGCTCGCCGGTGAGTGATACCCGGTCGACCCGGGCGGGGGCGAGACCGATATTCATCTCGGCCATGCCGAGGAATGGGAGGGATCCGAGGTCGAAGCGGGTGAGCTGTTGCAGTACTTGACGAGACTTGGGGCCAACAACGGCCAAGCCCATCCAATGGTCAGTGATGTTGGCCACCTGCACACCGGCTGCGGGTAGGTAACGCTCGAACCAGCGCATGTGCCATTCCTGGATCGGGCCCGATCCGGTCATCATGAAGCGTTCGTCGCCGTCCCTGTCTGGGGGGAGACAAAAGAGGGTGAAGTCACCAATGATGGCTCCAGCGTCGGAAAGCATCACGGCTAACCGGCCTCGGCCGACCTTGGGCACCTTGGTGGCCAAGAGCTTGTCCAGCCAGGCACGAGCGCCGGGCCCGGTGATCTCAAACTTGGAGTAGGAACTGGTGTCGATGATGCCAGCCGATTTCGTTGCCACTTCAACTTCGGAGGCGACGGTGTCAAAGCTGTTGGGGCGAAGGAAGGTTGGGATGTCCTCGGCCACCTCCCCGTCGCGGGCAAACCACATCGGGACCTCGACCGCGGCCATGGGGGCAAAGACTGCGCCGTGTTGTTTCTGGAGGTCATAGATCGGGGTGGTCTTGGCTGGGCGCCCGGCGGGCCAGGATTCGTTGGGGAAGCCAACCTTGAATCGCCATTCGTAGAACTGGCTTGAAGTTTCAATGGTGAAGGCTTGGGTGGCGAAGGACCCGAAGCGGGCCGGGTCCATGGCGAAGGTATCTTCTTCTGGTTCGCCGTCGATCATCCATTGAGCAAGGGCCAGGGCGATGCCGCCAGACTGGCTGAACCCGGCCATGCAGCCACAAGCCAACCAGTAATTGGGCACACCACGTACCGGGCCGACAAGCGGATTCCCGTCGGGAGTGAAAGTGAACGGGCCATTGACTGCGTTCTTGATGCCTGCGTCCTGCATGATGGGGAATCGTTCAAAGCCCTTTTCCAGGGCTGGTGCCAATGCTTCGAGCCGGGGATCCAGCAGCTGGGACTCTCCGTATGACCAGGGCGTGCCGTCAACGGCCCAGGCCCGAGGGTCTGGTTCATAGACACCGAACAGGAGGCCGCCGACTTCTTCGCGGACATAGATGCCACCATCGAGGTCGATGGTGATCATCGACTCGGACTCCTGGGCCAAGATCTCGGGGAGTTGCTCGGTGACCAGGTAGTGGTGTTCGTAGGGGATGAGGGGCAGTTCAAGCCCGACCATCTCGCCGACTTCGCGAGCCCACAGGCCACCAGCGTTGATGACATGGTCGGCGTGGATGGTTCCGTGGTCAGTAATCACGTCCCAGGTGTTGTCGGCCCGACGATCCAGTGAGGTAACCAGGGTGTGCTGATAAATCTCAGCCCCGGCCATGCGAGCGGCTTTGGCGTAGGCCTGGGTGGCGCCAAAGGGATCGAGGTAGCCGTCGGCTCGGTCAACCAGGGCGCCGATCAACTGGCTTGGGTCAATGATGCGGCTGTACTCGGGGATCTCGTCTGGCCCGACCAGGTGGGACTCGATTCCCAGGGTGCGGTTGAGTTCATTGGTTGACTTGAGGAAGTCCCAGCGTTCCTCGGTGGCAGCACACGACAGGGTTCCGACCCGGTGCATGCCGACATCTTGGCCACTGATGTTGGCCACCTCGTCATAGGTTTGGATGCTGTAGGCCTGGAGCCGAGCCATGTTCAATGATCCGTTGAGCGAATGAAATCCGGCGGCGGCGTGCCATGTGGATCCGGCGGTGAGCTGCTTGCGTTCGACCAGGATGACGTTCTTCCAACCCAGCTTGGTGAGGTGGTAGAGGACGGCAACTCCGACGATGCCGCCACCAATGACCACGGCCTTGGTGTCTTCCTTCACGGTTTCCCCCTGCGAGTTGGTTCGCCGCGTTTCGCGCCGTCACTGCATCATAGATTGCTCTGGACACTACTGTCCAGAAACTCTTCCTGAACTCGAGTTGGCACCGGTGAGGTGTCGTATATGGATCGCTACCGGTGCCAGAAGGGGTTAGCGGTCGATGTGCATCCAGTCGATTACTGATTGGATCTGGCTCGTCGGCTCTCCATGGCGCCAGGTGACGTAATAGCCGCGCTCGGACTTGATCTCGGGGCCGACGACCACCAGAGCATCACCAGCCAGAAGATCATCAATGAGTGGTCGCCACCCAAGGGCGATGCCGCGTCCAGCCAGGGTTTGTTGCAACACCATTGGATAATTGTTGAAGAGGATGCGGCCAGGTTCTCGCCTGAGCGTGATTCCAAACCGGGCCAGCCAACCGGGCCAGTTCATCCACGGCTGATCCCCATCATCCATGTGGACAAACGGGGCCCGGTTAACCTCCGCTGCGCTACTTGCTGGAGTGAGGCCCCACTCCTCGGCGAATGCGGGCGAAGCCACCGGCACCACCGTCTCGTCGTACAGGCGATGACAAGACTGCCCAACGAAGTTACCCATGCCACTACGAATGACAGCATCAAACCCGCCGCTGGCAATCTCGTGATCTCGATCGAACAACCAGAGTCGCAGTTCCAGTTCTCCCAGGGCTCCTTGTAGTTCATCAATCCGAGGGACGATCCACTGTTGGGCAATGCCAGGGTGGGTGGCCAGGACGAAGATACCCGCGTGACTATCCAGTTCTCCCAAGCCAGCCTCGATCAGGTCAAACCCGGCGCTGATATGGCTCTGCAGCCTATGTCCGAGTTCGGTTAGTTCACTTCGATTGGAGCTACGACGAAAGAGATCGGCGCCGAGAGACCGTTCGAAGGCACGTATCTGGCGAGTCACGGCCGGCTGAGTCATGCCCAGCTCGTTGGCCGCCGCGGTGAAGCTTCCAAGCCGAGCTGCTGCTTCAAAGACGGCGAGTCGCTGGAGTCGGTCAACTCGCTCAATCAGATCTCTGGCCATCGACTCACCATAACCTCTAGTTATGGTAACTCGTACCAGAAACGGTCTGTTCTGACTGGTGTCCTGGGTTCACACTTGGACCATGATCACGGTAGAGACGCAAGAACGGGCGCTTCTTGCAACGATTGTTGAGGGAGGTGTCCGGCTGGAGGTCGGAAAGAACCACGGATGGTTGCACCCGAGTTGGCTCCGTGATCGATCTCAAGAACCAGGCCAAATTGAGGAAACGAATCGCCAGCGCCTCTTCACCCCAGCTGACATCACCGCCGATATCGCCGTTACCGCTTGCCAGTCAGAATTGGGAGTTCTCGCTGTTACCTTCAGCGACGGTCACACTGCCAACCTAGACCTCCAAGCCCTCCGGCGAGCCCTCGGATGGGCACAACCGAGTCTCGACGAACCACCATTGCCAAAGGCGTGGACGTCCCCGCTTGATCCGTTTCCCTATATCGACTGGGCGTACATTGGGTGGGATGTGAAGAATGAGCAAGCCGAAGCGGTCCTGGAGTTCTTGACTGCTTTCTTTCGCCATGGCTACGTGGTCCTACGCAATGCCTCGACTGAGCCGGGCACAGTGGCCCGTATTGCCGAGCGGCTTGGCTACCTCGTTGGCACCAACTTTGGCCCAGTCTTTGACGTGCGAGTCGAGGAGCAGCCGACAGACCTTGCCTTCACCTCCATCGAATTACTGGCCCACACTGATCTGCCCTATCGCCAGCCAGTACCGGGCATCCAGATGCTTCACTGTCTGATCAATGAGGCTCCCGGTGGTGACTCGACCCTAGTTGATGGCCTGGCTGCCGCCAGTGCCTTGTATGAAACAAGTCCAGCAATGCATGCGGCCATGGTCAACACCGAACTGGACTTTCGCTATGACACTGGCGCCGACACCGTGGTAAATCGGGGCTACATCCTGGATTATGACCCCAACGGCCGGTTCCGTCAGATCCGATTCAACACCAAGATTGACGAACCGATCCTGCAACCCGGTCTCGATCTTGATGCCTTCTATGACGGCAGGCGCTGGCTCACCCAGTGGTTGAACGACAAAGCCCATCAGGTCACCTTCCGACTAGAACCGGGCGACGTGATGTTCATGGACAATCATCGTGTGCTCCACGGCCGAACCGAATTTGACCCGTCCAAAGGCAGCCGTCATCTGCAAGGCTGTTACATCGAGCACGACGGACCTGACACCATGTATCGGTTGGCTAGTCGGTCTCAGATGGCTAGTCGGTATCGGCTGGCCAGCCAGCGCAATAGTCTGGATTCATGACAGAATCAGAAGTCGTCTCGTTTACCGCAATGGCCAATGGGACCGCGGCGGACTATGCCCTGCTGGAACGGCTGGAGAGCGAGTACGCCGATGGCCTGGCCGATCGGGTGATGGTCGCCCTGAAACGCTTGAGTGATTCGCTCGGTGGCTACCAGATAGACCGACTGGATCACTCGCTGCAATCAGCAACCCGAGCCAGACGCGACGGCGCAAACACCGAGTGGATTGTCGCCACCCTCATTCATGATCTTGGCGATGCGCTGGCTCCCTACAACCATGGAGAGCTGGCCGCCTCGATCCTGCAGCCCTACGTTTCTGAAGAAGTCTGTTGGGTCGTTCGTCACCACGGCGTCTTTCAGAGTTACTACTACGCCCACCACCTTGGCGGAGACCGAAACGCTCGTGATGCCTTTGCCGAAAGTCCGTGGTCGGGTCTGTGTGCAGAATTCTGTGAACGCTGGGACCAGAACTCCTTTGACCCGACCTATGCCAACGACGACCTGGCTTCGTTCGAGTCTGA
>JAJRQY010000141.1 GCA_024280015.1 Actinomycetes bacterium | reverse complement strand
GATCAGGACCCGACCAGTGACGTTGGCTTCTCGCAACATGTCCTCGGTTGGCAACGGAGCCAGCCAGCGCAGGTCAAGTACCCGAGCATTGATTCCATCTCGCTCACGCAACTGCTTCTGTACCCGCAGGCTCATGAACAAGCCATTGCCCCAGGTCATGATGGTCAGATCCAAACCTGATCCATAGGTTCGTGCTCGACCAACAGGAATGTGCTCTTCGCTGCCCGCTCCACTGGTTTTGGCAAGCCAGAGACCATCACCGTCTTCATGAAGGTCAGCGGTGTGATAGCGGGCAATGGGTTCGAGGAAGGCCGATACCGTCCCATCGGCCTGAGCCGAAGCTAGGCATGTCCGAAGCAGCGAACCTGCGTCACTGGGATGGGCGGGAACTGCGATTAACAAGCCCGGGATGTCTCGCAGGACCGCCACGGAATTGTCATTGTGGTAGTGCCCGCCAAACCCCTTCTGGTAGGCGAAGGATGCAATCCTGACGACCATCGGATTCTGGTATTGACCATTGGAGAAGAACGACATGGTTGCTGCTTCGCCCCGCAGCTGATCTTCGGCATTGTGCAGGTACGCCAGATACTGGATCTCCGGCACCGGGATGAATCCGTTGAGACCAGCACCAAGTGCTCGCCCAAGAATGGCCTGTTCATCCAAAATAGTGTCAAAGACTCGCTCAGTGCCGAAGCGTTTTTGCAGGCCGCGGGTGACGCCATACACCCCACCTTTTCGGCCGACATCTTCGCCAAAGACCAGGATCTCTGGTGAGGCCGCCATGGCCTGGGCCAAGGCCTGGTTGATGGCCTGAGCCAGAGTCCGCTGCTCAGTCTGCTCGGGCTGCTCCGCCCCTGTCCCAACCTTGGTTCCGTTCCCAGTTTCGCCGTTCCCTATGAGTCGCTTGGCCAGATCGGCGACCTTGTCTGGGTGGCGGGGCGATATGGCGGCGATCACCTCTTCAGCAGAATCTAAGCGTGGTTCCTCCGAAAGCTCCATAGCCCGATCCCGAACAGCTTGGCGTTCCTCCAGGTACCACTGGACCAGTTCTTCAGCCTCACACTCGCCTCCTTGAACCAGGAGTGCAGCCGTGCCCAGGATCGGGTCCCGCTCAAGGTCGGCACGAATGTCGGCTGCTGGTCGATACGCGGCCTCAACGTCAGTCCCAGCATGACCAAGGAATCGAACGGTTCGAAGATGCAGGATTGCTGGTCGTCCCGTCGCACGAATCTGGTCAGCGAGAGCAGACGTCGTTGTGAACACACCTGCCGGATCGCTTCCATCTGCCGCGGCATAGTCCAGGCCCCACCGGCCGCTGGTGGACTGGGCCACCCAGTCTTGTGGGGTTGGCACGCTGATACCAAGGCCATTGTCCTCGATCAGAAACAGGACAGGAACGCGGTGACCTCGGTGGGCCATGTTGGCGGCCCAGTTCATCGCTCCTTGAACAGTTGAATGGTTCAGCGAAGCATCACCAATTCCAGCGACCACAATCGAATCGGGCTCAAAGCTCGGTGATGGGTGTTCCATATCAAGGCTGAGAGCCAGCCCGACAGCCCGGGGCAGGTGCGAACCAATGGTGGAAGTGAGCGGGATGATATTGAGCTCCTTCCGGCCAAGCACCTTGTGGCGGCCCCCGGTAATGGGTTCGTGCACCGACGCAAGTATTCCCCTCAGCACATCATCGGTCGGTTCAAGTTCTGGTCCGTCCGCAGATACCTGAGCGGCTCGGGCCATATAGAAACCACCGGAGCGGTAGTGCGACAGGGACGGGTCCGTCGGCCGAAGGGCTAGAGCCACCGCAGCATCGGACTCGTGCCCAGCCGAGCTGATTGAGTAGTAGCCATGCCCCCGGCTTCGCAAAAAGCGGGCTGTGTGGTCAACTAGCCGGCTGGCGACTTGGGCCTCAAACAAAACGGCTGCGAACCCACTCGGGACATCGTGGGTTGGCGCAACCCTTGGCCGAAGCGATAGCGAACGGATTCCGTTCAAGAGCGAGACCTCGATCGGATCCAGATCTTCGGGTAGTTCGCTCACATCGCCAACCCAACATCGGACATCAGTACCTCACCTGGTGCATCACAACTCCTAGACTCAGATCTTGCGATCGGCGGCCGGTTCTCTGATTGCAACTCGCGCTCGGACATGGGAGTAAGTATGACCACAGAATCGACTTCAGTCATCAATCGAATCGCCGTTCTTGGCCTCGGCAAGGTCGGCCTCCTAGCCGCCCGACTCCTCAACGACGGTGGCTTTGATGTCGTTGGTCACGATCTACGCAAACCGAAGCAAGATCTGGCTTTCGCCACCGAGCTAACTGACGTCTCCTCACAAGATGAGCTGCGCACAAAACTGACGGGCGTTGACGCTGTCTTGTCCTGCCTGCCCTACCAGCTTAACACCGGCGTTGCCGACGTGGCCCACGAGCTGGGTATCCATTACTTCGATCTCACCGAAGATGTTCCTACCACCCAACACATTCGCGAGCTGGCTAAGACCTCAAAGGGGCTAATGGCACCACAGTGTGGGCTTGCTCCCGGCTTTGTCGGCATCGTAGCCGCATCCCAAATGTCCAGTTTCGACGAGTGTCGCTCCATCCGCATGCGGGTTGGGGCTCTTCCCCAACACCCGACGGGCTTGTTGGGATACGCCTTCAACTGGTCCCCCGAAGGCGTAGTGAACGAATACCTCAATGATTGCGAAGTCATCGAGGAGGGCGTGCACAAGTGGGTTTCTCCGATGGAATGGTTGGAGACCATCTATGTCAATGGGGTCAAGCTTGAAGCCTTTACCACCTCTGGTGGCTTGGGCACGATGTGCGAAACCTTTGAGGGCAAGGTGGCCAATCTTGACTACAAGACCATGCGATACCCCGGCCATATGGAGCTGATGAACTTCTTCTTCCACGAACTCTTGATGCGAGAAGATCGTCAAGAAGCCGGACGAATCTTAACCAACGCCAAACCCCCAGTTTCTGAAGACGTTGTCTATGTTCACGTTGCTTCGGAGGGCACCATCGATGGCCAACTACGTCGCCAGGAGTTCGTGCGTGCCTATGTGCCGAACCAGGCCGCCGGCGGCCACAATACGGCCATTGCTTGGACAACAGCCGGTTCAGTTGTTGCGGTAATCGAGATGGTCCGCGACGGAATCTTGCCATCGAATGGCTTCCTGAAACAGGAGGAAATACCACTGGATGCCTTCCTTTCCACTCGTACGGGCTCCTTGTATAGCCAGTAGGGACCTCCGCCTATTCGGCGGAACATCACAGGTTCATCCGGACAAAATCACCATCCTTGACTCGTTCTGTGTACCCTTCATGGCACTGAATGTAAGCGTTTACATTTCGGGTTCTTGAACTTGGAAAACTCGCCAATGTTCGGGCAATGGGAGAACGTTCCGCTTGGCGGAACAAAACAGAAAGAAAAGGTTCAGATGCGACTTTCTCGAATGAAGTCCCTGCTGGCATTGCTGTTCGCCTTCACCTTGGTGGCAGCAGCATGCGCAGGAGACGAAGCAGCGGAGTCATCCGACGGGGGCACCTCCGAAATTTCCGAAGGTGCTGCAGCAGAAGAAGATCCATCCGACGGAGGAGGCGAAGACGCTGCCAGAACCTGTGACGGTGAGGTCGAAGGACCGGTGACCCTCACTCTTACATCCCACAGCTCAGGCGATGCCTACACCGGAGCAGTTTCGGCGTTTAATGCCGGGCCCGGTTCCGAGCTAGGTGTAACCGTCGAATTAATCGACCTCGGTGAGGCTGGCTATGAGGACTTCATCACCGCAGCCGCAGCGTCCAACGATCTGCCAGACATCATTGATATGGATGGGCCGTTCCTTTACAACTTTGCGTGGAACAAATTTGTCCAGCCTCTTGGCAACTGCATCTCCGATGGCGCTCTGGATGACTTCTTGCCGTCAATCATCACCCAGGGGACATACAACAATGAGCTGTACTCTCTTGGATCCTTCGATTCAGGCATGGGCATCTGGGCCAAGCGCTCAGTTCTAGAAAGTGTTGGGGCTCGGATTCCTGAGTCTTCTGGCGACGCATGGTCAGTCGACGAGTTCGACCAGATCCTGCGTGACCTTGAAGCCAGCGGAATCTCCGCCCCACTTGACATCAAGTGGTGGTACGGGGCAGGCGAATGGCGCCCCTACGGATTCGCTCCCATCGTTCAAAGTGCCGGAGGAGACATCATCAACCGGTCGGATTTCCAGAGCGCTGCCGGAGCCCTAAACAGTGCCGAAGCGGTCGAAGCGATGACCACATTCCAAACTTGGGCCACCGACGGACTCATTGACCTCGATGCCGTGGACGACACCAACTTCGTCGAAGGTGATGCTGCGATGTCATGGGTTGGCCACTGGATGTACGCCCCTTACAAGGAAGCCTTCGGTGATGACCTCGTGCTCGTTCCCCTGCCCGATTTTGGCAAGGGATCTAAGGCTGGCATGGGTTCGTGGAACTGGGCCATGTCTTCCAGTGCTGCCGATCCTGATGCCGTCTGGGCATTCATCGAATTTGTGACCAGCCCGGAGCAGGTCAAGATCATCGCTGAGTCCGAGGGAGCCGTGCCATCACTCAAGTCAGTTCTGGCCGAAGATCCAACCTTCCAGCCTGGCGGCGATCGCTACCTGTACGTGCAGAACCTGGAGGCGGCACCCGATATCGCAGTGCCTCGCCCAGCGACCCCGGCCTACGGCGCTATACGCAACGCCTTCTCTGATGCCCTGGCAGACATCATCGCTGGCGCTGATGTTCAGGAAACCCTGGACTCAGCAGTTGAAGAGATTGACGCTGATATTGCCGCCAATGAGGGCTACCCAGCCGGCTAGTTAGACGCATTTGGCTGGCTGAGGCCTTCGGGAAACTACGCCTGAGGCCACTCAGCCAGCCGTCACAGCTGGCCTTTCGCACACGAATAGCTGGCAAAACATGAGAGGACCACTGAGCATGGCAGTATCGCAACAAGATTTAGCCCCAAAACGAAAACGGGCCGTTAGCCCGGGCCTCGCGTTCTCGTTGCCTGCGGTGTCAATGCTGCTGGTCTTTATGGTCGCTCCTTTTGTATTCGCCACCATCTTGTCCTTTACCAACAAGAAACTGCTCAGCCCCCTGCCCACCCGATGGGTGGGATTTGACAACTATCGAGAGGTGCTCGGCGATGGGGACTTCTGGGGCGCTCTCAAGAACAACTTCGTGTTTTCAGCCGTGACCGTTCCGGTCCAGACGGCGCTGGCACTTCTCCTGGCATCTCTGGTAAATCAGAAGCTCAAGGGGTCAGTATTTTTCCGAACAGTTTACTTCTTGCCAATCACGTTCTCGCTGTCAGCCGCATCAATCATCTGGCTGGTGTTACTCAATCCATCGGGCATGCTCAACACATTCTTAGAAACAGTCACCTTCGGTTCCTTCAGCCCCGATTGGCTCAATAACCCCAAGTACACAATGGCCGCCGTGATATTGGTCTCATTGTGGGCCAGCGTCGGTTTCCAGATGGTGATTCTGCTGGCTGCCTTGCAAGACGTGCCCCAAACGCTCTATGAAGCCGCTTCGATTGACGGGGCAACAGCATGGGAACGGTTCCGCAACGTGACTGTGCCAGGAATCAGGAACCAGCTTTTCTTCGTGGTAACCATCACAATAATTTTGTCTTTTCGGCTCTTCGACCAGGTATGGATCATGCCCCCAAAGCCTGGTGGGCCACTCGATGCGACCAACACCATCATGGTTGAATTGGTCAACACCGGTTTCAAGTCCGGCCAGATCGGTAAAGGCTCATCAATCGCGGTTCTCTTCTTCTTGATCGTGCTGTTTCTAACGATCTTCCAACGACGCTTCGAGCCAGAGGAGTGAGATGACGATATCGGCCGAGACAACAACTGGTAGGGAAGAAACATGACGAAGGACCGTAGTTCGATCGCCGCCTATGTGGTCATGACTCTCTTGGCCCTGTTCTTCTTGTTCCCGATCGCCATCATGGTTATCGGGTCGCTCAAGGCTGACACCGTAGTTATCAGCGACCAGACGTCCCTGGCGGCCTTCCGCCCCACGCCTTTTGAGGGTGTTGACAACTACCAGGCAGCAGCAAAGACAGGCCGCTACCTAACCTCACTGAAAGTGTCGCTCATGGTCTCGACAGTGATCGTGCTGGGTGGATTGGTGGTAAACAGCCTATGCGGTTACGCCTTGGCCCGATTGAAGTTTCGGGGACAGAAGATGCTCTTGGGGTTGGTAGTGGCCCTGGTGATCATTCCCTTCGAGGCCTTGGCAGTACCGCTCTTGTTGATGATGTCGGAGATCGAGTGGACCAACACCATTCGAGCCCAGTTTCTGCCGTTTATCGCCCAGCCACTGTACATCTTCTTGTTTTATTCATTCTTCAAGGGTCTACCTCGTGAGCTAGAAGAAGCAGCCACCATCGATGGTGCAGGGCCTTACCGAATCTTCTGGAGCGTGGTATTTCCCCTAGCTCGTCCGGCATACGCCAGCGCTGCCATTCTGAGCTTCCTTTACTCTTGGGGGCAGTTCATGTGGCCCGCCATGATCACTCGAACTGAAGACGTCCGGCCGCTCCCAATCGGACTGACGTTCTTCCGGGGCACCCCGCCGGTACAGTGGGCTGATCTCATGGCCTTCGCCACCCTTATGGTTCTGCCTGTAGTCATCGTGTTCGTCATCTTTCAACGACACTTTGTGCAGGGGGTAGCTAGCGCTGGACTCAAGGGCTAGCCAGGATCGACAACCCGGACTGCTAGCGGAACCGTTTAGCCCGTTCGGATTGTGTAAATTGACCAAGAGCGATGATCAGGATTCCGCAAATCACCACCACGATTCCCGACATCAACCATTGATCGATCGGTGGTAGTTCCAGCAGGAAGTAGTTACGCAATGACTCAACGGCCAGCACTGCTCCATACAAACCGGCCATGCAAACAGCCAACAAGATCTTCCAGGGTTTGAGCGGACGGCTCACGACAACGAGGATGATCAACCCAATCCCAAGAAGGGTGATGGTGGCCGTCGTTCTGGCCTCAGCCAACACGCGCTCGGAGGTGGAGGCTACGGCGGAATCGATTCCCGCCCGCGCTACCAGATACGCAATCCATGTTCCGATCGCGGCAATCGTTCCCGCGGGAAGGGAGAAGCCAAGGACGCGGCGCAAGAAACCAGGCTTGACCAGACTCTCATCATGGGCAAGCGCTAGGAAGATGCCAGGAAGGCCAATACTGAAGGTTCCGATCAGGGTGAGGTGACGAGGCAGGAATGGGAACTCGATCTGCTGGATGCCGATGATTGCGGTGAGCAGGACGGCGTAGGTGGCCTTGGTGACAAACAGGTTACCGACGCGCTCAATATTGTTGATGACCCGCCGACCCTGGGCGACGACTTCGGGAAGAGTGGCGAAACGGTCATCCATGAGAACCAGTTCAGCTGCCCCCCTGCTGGCCGCACTGCCACTGCCCATGGCGATACCCATATCGGCATCTTTCAGAGCAAGAACATCATTGACCCCGTCACCGGTCATAGCAACAACTCGGCCTTGCGATTGCAGAGCGCCGACCATCGCCCGCTTCTGATGGGGGGTCACCCGACCAAAGACCGTTGCTGTCTCCAGGGCCTTAGCTAAACCATCCTCGGTGGTTGGAAGATTTCGAGCATCCACCGCCTGGTGAGCATTGGGTACACCGGCTCGATCAGCAACCGCAGCCACCGTGTG
Organism: Actinomycetes bacterium; assembly: GCA_024280015.1. Lineage (GTDB taxonomy): Bacteria > Actinomycetota > Acidimicrobiia > Acidimicrobiales > SZUA-35 > JAJRQY01. The sequence goes on along the minus strand of JAJRQY010000141.1, from coordinate 10,688 downwards.
GATATTGTCCCCCGAGATAATTTTCAGGCTCACCCCTTGCTCGGCGAAGAAGGCCAGGATCTCCCCAACATCATCACGAAGCGTGTCTTCGAACACCACAATCGCGGTTGGGGTCAGATCAGTGGGAAGCTCATCCCCCAGCGGTTGTTGGCTTCGGCTCAGCAGTAGGACTCGATATCCACTCTCGGAGTGGTCCCGGACCACGGCCCGGATCTCGTCATCGGCTTCTCCCAGAAGCACATCGGGCGCTCCAAAGAAGAACGTTCCCTGATCAGCAAACTCCTTGGCCGACCATTTGCGAGCCGACGAGAAGGGTTCAACCGCAATTGGCTTCCAGCCGCTGGGGGCAACGAACGAATCGATGATTGCCGTCATCGTTGGGTTTGGATCAGCGTCGGACGCACCAATTGCGCCCAACGCATCAGCCACCAGTTTCTCGTCGCCATCTTGGAGAACAATGGTCTGGCCAAAGGAGATTTCGCCGGTGGTAATCGTTCCGGTCTTATCCAGACACAGGGTGTCGACTCGGGCCAGGAGCTCAACCGTTGCCAACTCCTTCGCTAAGGCCTTCTTGCGAGCGAGGGAGATGATCCCAGCAACAAACGCCAGGCTGGTCAACAGAACGAGTCCATCAGGAACCATTGCCACCGCAGCCGCCACCGCACCCTGCAATGCCCGCTGCCAGGTCGGCTCAACCTTGTTGAGCGAGAGGAACAACAAGATGCTGGCCGGCGGAATCACGAAGGTCAAGATCCGCAGAATCCGGTTGATCCCGTGTCGAAGTTCGGAGTTGACGATGACAAACTTGCGGGCCTCATTGGCCAACTTGTTTCCATAGGACTCAGCACCAACACGGGTTGCCACGTAGCGACCAGAGCCAGACGAGGCAAAGCTGCCAGATAGAACCTCATCGCCCGGGTCCTTATCAACAGCATCGGACTCACCGGTTAAGAGGGACTCGTCTATCTCCAGACCAATGGAATCCAGGATGGTTCCATCAACCACAACTTCGTCACCCGATCGAAGAACGAGCACGTCATCGACCACAACCTGCTCGACCGGTATCTCGACCAATTCACCGTCTCGAAGCACGGTCGAATTGTGGGCGTTCAAGACTTCCAAACTGGCCAATGCCCGCCGCGAGCGGATTTCTTGAACCACGCCAATAATGGAGTTGCTGATCACAACACCAACAAAGAGGCCATCCTTAGGAAAGCCAGCCACCACGATCAGGCCAAAGAGCACCAACATGATGGCGTTCACCGGTGTTAGTACGTTGGCCTGGATGATCTCCGGAATGGTCCGGTTCATCTTCTGAGGGGCGGCGTTCACCCGGCCATCGGCAACGCGTTCGGCCACCTGAATGCTGGTGAGGCCGTTTGCCTCTATTGGAGCGGAATCAACACTGGTCATAGGGGCAAGACGCTAGCCTCCCGAGGATGCCAGAGCTTGCATTCATCGTGACCAACAGCACCACCCTGCCCGATGCAGCCAAGATTGTTGAGCGGGCGGGCGAGTTAGGACAGAAGATCACTCGCCTGCCAGGGCTTGACCTACACACCCTGGATTTTGAGTTGGAGAGCGGTGAACAGATGGGGGTCCGATTGATGACCGATCCCATACCCGACCTTGCCGACTGTCCAACTGGTCCAACTTCGGCTGGTCTGGACAAGTTGCAAGAGGCCCCAAGCCACATCATCGTGCATGTACCTTCCCTCGGGTCTGATCCCATGGCAGCAATGGTGGCTCTGGCTGCGCTGACTACCGCGGTCATGTCGGCCACCGAGGCTGTAGCCACGATGCTCGGCGATGGTGTCGTCTTCCACCGCGAAGAAGTCTTTGTCTCCATGGCCGAAGCAGGTGTCGCCACCGGAACGCCGCCCCCACTTTTGCTGGTCGAGATCACGGTCGCTCCAGAAGATGGTGACCGAATGTCGTTCTTAACCCATGGCCTTACTCTGACGGGGCGAGACGAAGAGTTGTATGTGACCTGTTCTCACCAGGGAGACATGGGACTCAACTTTGTCTTCAGCCTGATTGAGGAATTCACCGAAGATCCCAGCTTCACCTACGAGACCGGATCCATGGTGCCCTACCCCACCGAAGACGGCATCGGAGCCGAGGTGAACGAAGCCTTGCTCTGTCAGCGCCAAGCAAATCCGACCGGTGAAGGTCCGCCCGTCATGCGAATCGACTTACCCGACTAGTTTGCTAGCTTCAGGTGATCAGTTGCTGTTAGATCAGGGTTTTGAGTGCTGTGTGCCATGGCGTCGCAAATCGCCACCTCACCATCAAGAAGGTCATCGACCATGTTGCAGGTATCTGAGCCGGTGTCCCGCAAAGATTCGATCCAGGCCGAAGTGCTTCCCGCTTGACAACGCTGCTATGACTTCCTGATATGTCTTGGACGAGCGATGCGCTCACAACCGAACGACTCACGCTGCGCTGTCCCGCCGAGCAAGATCGGGAAACAATCTTAGTACTTCTGACCGACCCGGAAGTTCGGAACCATCTGGGCGGCCCGTTATCAGATCAAGACGTTGACGGGTTCCGTCGTCACACACTCGGCAACCAAGTCGGTGCGTTCGTTGCTGTCCTCACCGAAGCTGGGCGGACCATTGGCACATTCTTCATTGGAGGCGCGCGAGACCATCCCGAACTCTCCTATGAGCTCATGCCCGAGTTCTGGGGTCAAGGTCTCGCCTTTGAAGGTTCAGCTGCCATCCTGGAATGGGGATGGGGCCACTTTCAGACCGACACCATCATTGCTGTCACCCAGACGGCAAACACTCGATCGCTTCGACTGTTGGAGCGGCTGGAGTTTGTGGCCGATACCACCTTCGAAGAATACGGCGAACCCCAAACCCAGATGCAGCTTGTTCGACCAGGCTCTGCCGGTCCGCCATGACCATCTCCACCATCCTCCTTGACCTTGACGGGGTTATCCGCCACTTCGACCCGAACCATGTGGCCGGAGTCGAGAATCGCCATGACCTGCCTGCGGGTTCATTGGTCGCCGCCGCCTTTGAGCCGGAACTGTTGGACCAGGCGATCACCGGACAGATCACGCGCTCCCACTGGGTCAGCCAGGTCGGTCAAGCGGTTTCTTGTCCAGCTGCAGCCCAAGAATGGTTGGTCGACCGCGGCAACGCTGAACGGGGTGAAATCGATCGGGAGATGATCGATCTCGTCGATCAATTGCGGGCGTCGGGCATGGTGGTCGCGATACTCACCAATGGGACCGACACAATTCCCAAAGAGATGGAAGAGTTGGGTCTCACCCAACACTTCGATGGGATCTTCAACAAGTGCATCCATCGGCTTCGCCAAACCCGACCGCCGCGTGTTCGAGTCAGTCTGTGGATCGCTTAACGTGCACCCAACGAGCGTGCTCTTTACCGACGACTCACCGTCAAAACTTGCTGGTGCCAAAGAGATCGGCATGACAGCCAGAACCTTTGTCGGTGTCCCAACCTTTCGCCGGCACCTCACCGAGATCCTGCCGCTCCGACCAAGCCTCTAGTCGTTCGGGTTGACCAGCATGAGGGCGTTGCGCTGGGCCTTGCAGACCAAGACGTCGTCCTGGTTGTAGGCCCGATGCTCAAAGGTGACAATCCCTTGAGTCGGTCGAGACTTGGACAACCGAGCTGCCAGCACTTCGGTTTCAACCCGAACGGTGTCGCCGTGGAAGAGCGGTGCCGGGAACGAGATCCCGTCAAATCCAAGGTTGGCGACCGTTGTTCCCAACGTCGTCTGATGAACACTGATCCCAATGACCAACGCCATGGTGAACATGGAGTTGACCAATGGCTTGCCGAACTGGGTGTGGTTCTCGGCGTAGTCGAAGTCCAGATGGAGCCAGGCCGGGTTCATGGTCATGGTGGTGAACATGACATTGTCGGTCTCGGTGATTGTGCGACGAATTGGATGCTGGATCACCAGCCCGACCGTTAGCTCTTCGAACCACAAGCCACTCACCGCCCGCCCGTCGGCATCAACCCTGGCACCTCTTCGCTCCGGACCCGATGAGGATGAGTCCGACGAATCAGACGAGTCGAACAGTGCAATCGGATCTGGATCAGGCATAACAGGACTATAGACAGGGCCCGGCTAGAGACAGGGCCCGGCTAGAGACAGAGCCCGCTCCGGCTCATGTGCGGGCCGGAGCGGGATAGTCACATCACGTTCTCGAGGGCGTGGAGACCCCTAGTCGTGATGAGAGCTTCTCGGGAGCCGTAGCCACTTCGTTGTGGACTTCCCCCTTGCTTCACACCCCTTCGATTGGGGATCTACTCGTCGGCTGGCGCCTCTGTATCGGCTGGCGCCTCTGTGTCAGCTGGCGCCTCTGTGTCAGCTGGCGCCTCTGTGTCAGCTGGCGCCTCTGTGTCAGCTGGCGCGTCAGAGTCGGCGGGAACCGGGTCGATGGTGCCATCAACCGTGCCGTCACCGCCAACACCAGAACCTGACGTACAAGCCGAGAACAGCAATCCAGCTGCTAGGGCCGTCGCCGTCAAAAAGGCCGGCGCAGACACCCGATTTCTCCTGGCTACTTGAGACGGTTCATTCGCCCCTCCTTGGACTACACACGCAACATGTTTCTTACGAACGATGGACATAACTTCTCCTTCTTTCGGTTGAGAAAAACGGTAGTCGTGAATTGGACGCAGCTGCAGTCGGGTAGCGAATCAATTTCACTTTCAATGCAACATGACAGATCTGGCACACTATTGACATGCTTTAGCAACACACAGAAGCTCCCTCGACTGCCAAGCCAATCGACTGTTTTCAGTCGCATTGGACGAGCTACCGAACGTTCGTTAGGGTGTCGCCGTGTCCGTCTCCACCTCTCAAGTGAAACTACGCGTTCTTCCATCGGGAAGAACGCGTATTCTCGACGAAGCGGCCAAGCTCTTCTTGTCTGGCGGGTACGGCGACACGTCTCTGCGTGACATCGCATCGGCCGTCGGGATCCAACCAGCCTCCATTTACCACCACTTCCACTCCAAGGAAGAACTCTTTACCGAGATCCTTCGTATCGGAGTCGAACACACCACCCGAGCCTTCGACGAAGTTACCGAAACCCTGGCTACAACACTGAGGAGCCTTGATCCTCAAGAGACCTTGCTCGCCCACATCGAAGCCCACCTCATCGCCCTATTCGAACACGGCCCCTACACCGCCGCCAACATCGTTGCGTTCCCTGTAGCCCCCGAGGCAGTCAAGTCTGCTGTGGTTCCCATCCGGGACCAATACGAACAACGTTGGGACACGCTCCTGCAAAGTCTGGCAACATCAGGCCTGCTAGACCCCAACCTCGATGTTCGCATGGCCCGCCGAATCCTGCTCGGATCCATCAACTCCACCATCGAGTGGTTTACCCCCAAGCAATACTCCCGCAAGAAGAAGGACGCCCAAAGCGTGAACGATCTGGCCAACGTCATGACCACCCTCGTTTGGAAAGGCATCGCACGATGAGCATTACGTCTACAACAACAACTGGTCCGGTCTGGACAACGACAGTCGATCCAGATTCTGAGCAATTCAAGACCAACGATGCGGCCTCACGCCAGTTGGCATCCGAGCTTCATGACCGGATGAGCCATGTCATTGACGGAGGCCGCGATCGCTCGATCAAGCGTCACCTCGGACGAGGCAAGGTCATGGTCCGAGACCGGATCGACATGATCATCGACCCCGGCACTCCATTCATGGAACTCTCGACCCTGGCTGCCTTTGGCCAGTACGACGACGTCGCTCCTGGTGCTGGCATCGTCACCGGTATCGGCGTGGTCGGCGGCATCCCCTTCATGTTCATTGCCAATGACGCAACGGTGAAGGGCGGCTCTCTTCTTCCTGCCTCCATCAAGAAGCACGTGCGGGCCCAACACATTGCCGAAGAACAACAGATCGGCTGTATCTACCTGGCCGACTCCGGCGGCGCCTTCCTCCCCCTCCAGGACGAGATCTTCCCCGACAAGGACCACTTCGGCGGCTCCTTTTATCGCCAGGCCCGCATGTCGGCTATGGGACTCCCCCAACTCTCTGTCGTGCTTGGTGGCTGCACTGCCGGCGGTGCCTACGTGCCCGCCCTGTCCGACGAAGTCATCATGGTCGAAGGCATCGGCCGCATCTTCCTTGGTGGCCCACCGATCGTCAAAGCCGCTCTGGGAGAAGTGATCGAGCCCGACGAACTCGGTGGCGCCGACATGCACACTCGAGTCTCCGGGGTCTCTGACTACATCGTGCAAACCGAAGCCGAGGCCTACATCAAGCTGCGCGAGATCTGCGCTACCACGGCCCAACGCACGATCGACAACAACCAAGGCTGGTTGGACACCATCCCGGCCGAGCCTCCGGTGTACAACCCCGAGGAAATCTACGGAATCATCAGTGCCGACGCCCGCATCCCCTTCGACTCCCGAGAAATCATCGCCCGGATGGTTGATGGCTCTGAATACAACGAGTTCAAACCTGAGTGGGGCGAAACCCTGACCTGTGGCTTCAGTCGAATCTGGGGGCACCGGGTTGGCATCCTGGCCAACAACGGCATCCTCTTCTCGAACTCCGCCCAGAAGGCCACCCACTTCATCGAGTTGTGCGAGCAGCGACAAATCCCCCTCCTCTTCCTGCAAAACACCTCCGGATACATGGTTGGCAAGGACTCCGAAATGGGCGGCATCGCCAAACACGGAGCCCAGATGGTCACCGCGGTTGCCAACGCCAAGGTCCCGCGCTTCACCGTCTTGATCGGGAACTCCTACGGCGCAGGTAACTACGGCATGTGCGGCCGTGGCCTTGCCCCTCGCTTCTTGTTTGCCTGGCCCAATTCTCGTATCGCCACCATGTCAGCAGAGACGGCCCAGACCGTTCTGGTCGATATCCGGGTAGCCGGCCTCAAGGCGGCGGAGACCACCGACGAGGACATCGCCAAGCTCCGCAAGGAAGTTGGCGATCAATACGAGATGCATTCCAATCCCTACTACGCCACCTCACGAATATGGGACGATGGCCTCATCGACCCGGTCAAGACTCGAGATGCCCTCGGCCTGTGTCTGTCCCTAGCCGCCCGCCAAGATGCCCCGAACTCCGGTGGCATCGTTTACCGGATGTAGGAGAGCTTCATCATGCGCATCCTCATCGCAAACCGGGGCGAAATCGCCCGCCGAATCATCCGCACCGCCAATGATCTAGGCCATCAAACCATCGCGGTCTTCAACAATCCCGACCGTGGTGCGCCTCACACTGCTGATGCCACCATTGCCGTCCACATTGGACCAGCCGACCTCAGCCAGAGCTACTTGTCCATCGACAAGCTCGTTTCGGTGGCAATCGAACATGGGGCAACCGCTGTCCATCCTGGCTATGGCTTCCTGGCCGAACGGCTGGACTTTGCTCAAGCCGTCATTGATGCGGGGATGGCCTGGGTCGGGCCCTCACCCGGCTCCATTGCCACCATGGGTTCCAAAATCGAGGCCCGCCGTCTGGCCGCCAGTGCTCGGGTCCCACTTATCCCCGGCTTCGATACCTCTCAAGATCCAATGGAACTACTGGCCGCAGCCAAGGATATTGGCTTCCCGGTCTTGATCAAGGCCGCGTTTGGCGGTGGCGGCAAGGGCATCCGAATCGTCAACAACGAAGGCGAATTTGGCGGTGCGCTGGAAGAAGCCTCAACTGAAGCTGAGCGATCCTTCGGCAACGGCGCGGTCATTGTCGAGCGCTTTGTCCAGTCTCCTCGCCATATTGAGGTGCAGATCATCGGTGACCAGCACGGCACCGTGATCGAACTCGGAACCCGCGAGTGCTCACTCCAGCGCCGCTACCAGAAGGTCATCGAAGAGGCTCCCGCTCCCAATCTGTCCGAACAAACCGATACTGGCCTGCGACGGGATGCACTCCTGTTGGCCCGCTCCATTGGCTATGACTCAGCGGGAACCGTCGAATTTGTGGTTGACGGCACGACCGGGGAGCACTTCTTCCTGGAAATGAACACCCGGCTCCAGGTCGAACATCCCGTCACCGAAGCCATCACCGGCCTGGACCTGGTTGCTCTCATGCTTCGGGTATCTGAGGGCGAGCCCCTCCCGATCAGCCAGGAAGATGTGACCTTTACCGGACATGCCTTCGAGGCTCGAATCAATGCCGAAGACCCTGCCGCCGGGTTCATGCCCCAAACCGGAACTGTCTTCGCATTGGCGATTCCGGCGGCCACCTCACCCGGGTCAGTCCGCTGGGATGCAGCAATCGAAGTCGGCAGTGTCATCAGCCCCCACTTTGATGCCATGATCGCCAAACTCATCACCTACGGTCCTGACCGAGCCGATGCCTTGCGGCGGCTTGGTGCAGCCCTCGATCAGCTGATCGTTGGCGGCGTGCCCACCAATACTGGATTCCTCAGATGGCTGGTCGCACACCCATCAGTCCAGGCCGCCACCGCCACCACCCGATTCATCGACGAGCTCTTTGCCGGGGACCTTGCCCATCAACCACCTCTCATCGATCTGGAATTGGCCGCAGCCACCGCGGCCACCCTCTTCTTGGCCGCCGAATCAACACAGCGAGCGTCAGGCAATTTGTGGGAACAGGTTGGCGCCTATCGGGCAACCCCACACCGGGCCGACGCTGCAATCACCTTGATCCATCGAGGCGAGCAAGTGCAGGTGACGCCAATACCGGCCTCAACATCAGAACGAGCAGACCTGTCAGCTCCAAGAGGTCAAGCCACCCCGGCCGTCATCGACCTAGGCAACCGACAGATCGCCATTAATGTGCAGGGCCACTGCCTGACCTTCACTGTCCCAACGGCTAGTGACCTTGTCCACGCCGAACAAGAGTCACGCCACGAAGACGCATCAGCTCTTGTCGCCCCATTCCCCGCAGTTGTTGTCGAAGTGGCAGCCATTGCCGGCGACGACGTTCTCGCTGGTGACACCTTGATCGTCATCGAGGCCATGAAGATGCTGCACACCCTCACCGCCAACGGAGACGGAACGATCGATGCCGTCAGTGTCAGCCCAGACGACACGGTCGAGGGCGGCGCTGTCCTGGTCACCTTCATGAAGGCCGAAGAAGAAGATCCTGCAACCTCATCCTCCAACGATGCTTCCCCGAAAGAATCACCATGAGCACCAACAGCAATATCAAGCGCAATGTCTATATGACCGATGAGCTCGAAGCCATCTATGAGCAGACCGTCAACTTTGTCACTAAGGAAGTTGTTCCCAACGGTGAGCAGTGGGAAGAGGACGGCAAGGTCCCCCGTGAGGTGCTCAAGAAGATGGGTGCCTTGGGCATGCTCGGTCTCCGCGCCCCAGAAGAACATGGCGGACTCGGCCTTGGCATGATGGCGTCGGCAGTCTTCTCCGAAGCACTCGGGTCATCCACCTTCGCTGGGTTTGACGTGACCGTGCTTGTTCACACCGACATGGCCTCGCCCCACCTGATCAACTCGGGTAACGACGAGCAGCTGGCCCGCTACATGCCTGGCATCTTGGCTGGCGATTGCATCGTCAGCATTGGTGTAACCGAACCCGACGCAGGTTCTGATGTTGCTGGCATCCGTTCAACCGCGGTGAAGGATGGTGATGGCTGGCTCATCAATGGCAACAAGATGTTCATCACCAACGCCGTGTATGGCGACATGACCATCGTTGCTGCTCGCACCAACCCCGACAACAAGTACGGCATCTCCATGTTTCTGGTGGACAAGGACACCGAAGGATTCACCGTCACCAAGAAGCTCAACAAGCATGGCTGGTTGAGCTCTGACACCGCCGAACTCAACCTAGACAATGTCTTCGTACCTGACAGCCAGTTGCTTGGCACCGAGCACCGCGGCTTCTACGCCACCATGCAGAACTTCCAAAACGAACGCATGGTCCTGATCGGCATGGGAGTCGGCGCGGCCCAACGAGCCATCGACATCACCCTTGAGCACACTCAGAACCGTCCTGCCTTCGGCAAGACCTTGTTTGACTTGGGGGCCATTCGTCAGCGCATGGCCATGAACCAGGCCAAGATCGACGCGGTGCGAGCCTCCATGTACCACGCCGCCTGGATCCATGACGAGGGCGGCGACAATGTCAAGGCAATGTCGGGGGTCAAGGCTTGGGGGGCCGAAGTAATCAATGACGTCATGTACGACTGTGTTCAGTTCCACGGAGGCATGGGGTACATGAGCGAATCGGCGGTTGACCGTCTGGCCCGAGATGCCCGCATCCTGCCCATTGGCGGCGGCGCAACCGAGGTCATGTTGGAAGAAGTCACCAAACGTTCCTACATCCAATAACCATGGTTCCTTCACCATCGCCCCAAGTCAATCCAATCGGCAAGCTCCGGTCCCTTCTCTTCGCCGCTTCGGTTCGACCCGATCTAGTGGCCAAGATGCCTCGAACGGGAACCGACGGCATCGTCATCGACAATGAAGACGCAACACCGGCGGACAAGAAGAGTGCTGGCCGGATCCAAGCCATGGGCCAAGCCGCCAACTTCGCAGCCGACGAGTCGATGACCGCTCAAGTATTCGTACGGGTCAACGCGGTGGCCTCAGAATGGTTCGAGGACGACATCCGAGTTGGCTTACATCCAAGCCTGGCCGGGGTGGTCGTTCCCAAGGTTGAAACCCTCGACCATATGGAGGCAATTGGGACAGCTCTGATCGCCGCTGGCCTCGAGCACCTTGGCGTCTTCGT
>JAJRQY010000140.1 GCA_024280015.1 Actinomycetes bacterium | reverse complement strand
TGACGGGGGCGGTGATTTTTGGTGGATTCCTGACCTGGCGGACCGAGATTCGCTTGGTAGTCTTCGATCTTCTGGCCGCTCTCCTCCTCCTGACTGGGGCCGCGGCATTTGGTCGTGGTGACTCGGTGTGGGACTTGCCGCCCCTTCGGCTGACGGGCGAGCTGATGGACTTGGTTGGATCCTGGTTGCTGGTTCCTATCGACCTTGTTGCCGGGAAGGTCCGCTTCTCGGGACGAACCGGAGAGGAACGCGCATCAGCCCATGACGCGTCGAACGGAACTAGCTCAGATCCTGTCCAGGCTGCCCCAGACATCACCAGTCAAGCATCTACCAGAACTTGGACTCCCGGCGGAGTGACTCGTGGCGTTGTCTTGGCTCTACCCATCGTTGTTCTTTTGGGGCAACTCTTGGCCAACGCGGATCCGGTCTTCGCCTCACTGTTTCGCTTCGACACCGGCTTGATCGAGGCCAGCATCACCCACACTGTGCTCACAGTCCTTGTCAGCTCGCTCATCTTGGGGCTGCAACGCAAGTCCTCTCGTGACGCAGCCACCGTGCCTGACCTGGGTCTACGCCTGTCCATTGGAGCCGCCGAAGCCAAGATTGTGCTCGGCTCAGTCAATCTTCTGTTCGGCTTGTTCGCCGTTTCACAGCTGTATGCCCTATCGGGTGCGGCCAGCCGTATTCTGGCCGAGGCCGATCTGACCGTGAAGGACTACGCGCGGCAGGGCTTCTTCCAGCTCTTGTGGGTCGCTGGATTGACCGTGGTCCTCATCATTGGTATCTGGGCCCTGCGTGCGGAGCCAACAGACAATCCAGATCAGACCGATCAAACTGAGGAATCTGTCCGACTCGGTCGGCGAGCCAAGTCGGACATGTTGCTCAAGCTGAGCTACCTCTCCTTCGCTCTTACCATGGGCATCGTGGCCGTCGCAGTGGTCAGGCTCCGGCTCTATATCCAAGATACCGGGCTTACCCCATTGCGGTTCTACAGCACGGTCTTCAGTATCTGGATAGGTGTTGCCTTCGCCATCGTTTTGGCACGAGTTTCCGGCCTACGACCAGCGAAATCATGGCTCACTCCCGCCCTGATTCTCTCCGGTTTGACCACCCTCTTCGCCCTCAACCTGGCCAACCCAGAGTCAATCATTGCCAGCTACAACCTGGCTCGACATCAGCCGACGTCGTCTGGTCAGCCATCTGCTTTGCAGTCTGGGTCGAACTATGACCGCTTCGACGTCTTGATGGCCCATCGGATGAGTAATGACGGGCGTCTTGTTCTGATCGAGGGAATCAATTCTGTGCCCAAGGAACTTCAGGCCAATGTCGAATCGGCCATCTGTGATCACCTGGCGCAGGGCGACCAAGACCGGGGCTGGTTGAGCTTCAATTTTGCCGAGTCCAACTACGAACAAGCCGAACGCGGACTCTGCGAATAGCCAGCCCGACGTCTAGCCGGCTCGTCCCAACCGGGTTCTCTGCCGCAGACTGACCAGGTTTACTGAGTCGTGACTGAGCCGTTGTTGATGACGACACGGCCGTCGCCGGCCACGGTCTGGAAGACTGTTTCGTCCCCTTCACCCTCTCCAGCGTCGCCGCTTCGCCACATCTTGATGGTGAGTTCCTCCCCAGGAAGAACCGGCGATGTGAAGCGACCGGACATGGACTTGAATCGAGTGGGGTCGCTAGCACACAAGCCGTGCAACAAGGCTCGGGCGGTGAAGCCGTAGGTACAGAGACCATGCAGAATAGGTCGAGGGAACCCACCGACATCAGAGAACTGCTTGTCGGCATGAAGAGGGTTCCGATCTCCACTCAGGCGATACAAAAGAGCCTGATCTGGCCGGGTCAGATACGTGATCGACAGGTCGGGCTCACGATCAGGAGTAACACTGCTCTGACCACTCGGTCCGCGATCTCCGCCAAAACCACCCTCGCCGACAATAAACACCGACGAGGTGAGATCGAAGAGCGGCAGACCATCCTCGACCGAAATAGCCGAGGACTTGGTGGCAACGACTGCACCCTTACCCTTGTCATAGATCCCCGTCACCTCCTCAGTGATCGCGACCTCACCCGAAACTGGCATCGGCCGATGAAGAACAAACCCCTGTTCTCCATGCACCAGCATTCTCGGGTCAAACGAACCAATTGAGGCCAAAGCGCTACTGCCGCCATGGGCCTTGTGGGCACTAATCACGCAGAAACTTGGCAAGGCTTGCTGGACAACGCCGGCAGTATTCTCCGTGGTGAATTCGAGCTCTTTCGCCACCGGGTCAGCGACACCAGCGCCAACACCCAGCGCATAAAGCAGTGCCTCATCCGAGGTCCAAGACCATCGATTGCCCTCACTCGTACTTCCGACCGCATCCGGGTTGATTGGCATCACAGATCCTCTCGTTGAGGAGAGCTTGTCACATTCTGACGACAACCCAAAAGTGTGATGCCCGAATTGGCCTCTGACCTGGCACAATGTTGCGCTGTGTCTAACAACAGAAGGTGGCCCCTCCTTGGTGTGGGCATACCCCTGGGCCTTTTCCTCCTTTTGGTGGCGGCTTGGGGAATCGATTCGGTAGTTTCTGCGGACCACGTTGTTCGCAACGTTGTCGTTGAACAAACCAACCTTGGAGGCCTCAGCGAGGCCGATGTGATGCAAGCAGGAACAGACCTCACTACTCGATTCTCCTCCGAACCGCTCACCATCACGATCGGTGACACCTCAGTTTCGACTGATCCGGTTTCCCTTGGCGCCTCCGTCGACGGCGAACGCCTAGCCGCTGACGCCTTGGCCGCACGACGAGGTGGCTTCTTCCTCCTCCGTCCATTCCGTTGGATCGGCACATTCTTTACTGATGAAACAATCGAAGCCCACTATGTCTTTGACGATTCGGTGGCGGACCAAGCAACCCTTGATTTGATCAATCCGCTCCTCACCATGCCAAGTGACCCGGAGCTGGGTCTGAGCGGTGACACACTCACCGTGATCCCCGGATCAGATGGTGCCATTGTTGGCCCAGGGGTTCTGGTCGCTGCCTTGCCTGCGGCCATCGAAGGCGGATCTCCCTACGAGGTCACGGTGCCCTCCATTCCGCTCAAGCCAGATCTTGGCCCGGCCGAGCTCAAGGCCATCATGGTTGAGGCCAACGCTGCCACCGCCAATCCGGTCATCATCCAAGTCCTGGACGCCCAAGTCGAACTTGACGGAACCGACATCCGGCCCTGGATTTCACTCACCGATACTGAGGCCCTGGACTGGGTCATCGACACGCAGATGGCGACCGCTGCCCTGCAGCCTCTGTTCCCAACACTGGGCGATGAAGGCCAGCAGGCAACCTTCAAAGTTATCGACGGCCTACCGATCATCGTGCCCGCCTCAGAGTCCGTCGTCTGCTGCGACGAGCAGACCGGCGATCTACTCAAAACCGGTCTTCTGGCCGCAGCCATCGTCGATGACCAGAACGCCGAAGACCCAGATGGGGAAGCCGCCGAGGATGATGATTCAGCCTCCCTTCGAACAATCCGCCTGGAGCCAAGCATCGTCGGCAGCGATGAGGGCGTCGCCGAACTGGAAGCACTCGGCATCATCGAGGAGATTTCATCGTTCACCACCAATCACCGGTGTTGTGAGAACCGCGTCACCAACATCCAGCTGATGGCATCAATTGTCCAGGGCTACATCATCCGTCCCGGGGAGCGCTTCGATCTCAACGAGGTTGTTGGTAAGCGAGACCGAGCTCGAGGCTTCAAAGCCGCTGGTGCAATCGCTAACGGGCTGCACGCCGATCAGGTTGGTGGCGGAGTAAGCCAATTCACCACCACGATTCTGAATGCCTCCTTCTTTGGTGGACTCGACATCAATGAGTACCAGAGCCACTCCATCTACTTCAGCCGGTATCCCAAAGGGCGAGAAGCCACAATCTCCTGGCCAAAACCGGACTTCATCGTCACCAATCCAACCGAGTACGGAATCCTCGTGTGGCCGACCTGGACCGACACCAGCATCACAGTCACCTTCTACTCGACCAAGAGCATCGATGTCTTCTGCATCGCCAAGGATGGATCTCTAGTAAGCGGTGGTGATGCCTGCGACGGGACAATCACGTCGACGAGTCAGGGCCACTGCACCCGCTGGACCACTAAGCGACGCCGGGTCTTTCCCGACGGCGAGACCAAGGATGACAAGGTCTTTGCCGTCTACCGTCCCGGTTTTGCGCTGGACTGCAATGGCAATAGCACCGCACCCTCCACCACGACCAACCCGGACGCAACAACAACAACCGTTGAAGGCGAGACAACAACGACCGTTGAAGGCGAGACAACAACGACCGTTGGGGGCGAGACAACAACGATCGCCGAAACAACAACAACCACCGTTGCGGAGTAGTGCTCACCACGAGTGACCTGTTGGTGGTCGGAGCCGGGCCAGCCGGATCAGCCGCCGCCATCAGTGCCCGGCGCGAAGGCCTGACCGTTACCGTCATTGACAAGGCAACCTTCCCCCGCGAGAAGTGCTGCGGTGATGGCCTGACCACCGGCGCACTGCGCCACCTGGATGAACTTGGTCTGGACCCAGCAACGATTCCTAGCTGGCACACCGTCAACGATGTGCAGGTAGCCGGCCCGGCACGCAAGCTCATCACCTTCCCCTTGCCCGCAGGTCGTGGTCAGTTTGCCGCGGTCGCTCGACGCAGCGAGCTGGATTCCGCCCTGGTGAATCTTGCCCGCGCCGCCGGCGCGCACATAGATGAGAACACGGCTCTCGAATCCATCACCCAGCACAACGACCGGGTAGAGGTTCGTGCTGGTGGCCGGACCTACGAAGCCAAGATGATCATCGCTGCCGATGGCATGTGGTCGCCGACCAGAAAGCTGCTCGGGATGGCAACAGAGGGCTACCGCGGAGACTGGCACGGTTTCCGCCAGTACTTCCGCAATGTGAGCCCGCAAGCCTCTCAGGAGCTCTGCGTCTGGTTTGAGCCTGACCTGTTACCCGGCTACGTCTGGTCCTTCCCTCTGGCTGACAATACCGCGAACGTAGGCTTCGGAATCCTGCGGGGCTCAGGGCCGACCTCTTCCGGTCCGAGCGTCCAGGACATGAAAGCTCTCTGGCCTGACATCCTGCAGCGTCCCCACATCCGCAAGGTGTTGGGAGCCGACGCCAGCCCCGAAGCCCCACACAAGGCTCTTCCAATCCCGGCTCGTCTCCCCTCAACTGTCTTGACTAACGGTCGGGTGATCTTCGTCGGTGACGCCGCAAGAGCAACCGACCCGATGACCGGTGAGGGCATCGGCCAAGCCCTCGAAACCGGAATGCTGGCCGCAAGCATCATCGCTGAGGCCAGCATCAACTCGCCCACTGTGGCCGCGGAGAATTACGAGCGCACCCTCCGGATGGGAATGGTTAGAGACCACCAACTGGCTGGCCTGCTGTCCAAGGTGCTTGCCACCAAGATTGGGGCCTCGGCCAGTCTCTGGATCTGTTCGCTAACCCCATGGACACGCCGAAACTTCGCCCGCTGGCTTTTCGAGGACTATCCACGCGCCGTGCTTGGCACACCCAAGCGCTGGGAGCACGGTCTCTTTCATCGCCCAGGCGCGTTCACAGAACCTGCTAACAAGTCGACCTAGACCGGCCGAATCACCAGAACAAGATCACCAGGTTCAACTGACCGCACAACAGCGCCGCCCAGTCGCTCAACCACCCCGGAAATTGGGGCGGAGATAACGGACTCCATCTTCATGGCCTCGATCAGGGCTACGGCTTGATTGGCTTCGACCTCATCACCGATCTCAACCTGGACACTCACAATCCCGGTAAATGGAGCCGGAATGTGCCCTGGATTGGCCTCATCCGCTTGCTCGCTGCCGCCCTCCTCTTGACCAACAGAATGGTCTCGGATGTCCAATGGCCGGAGCTGACCGTTGAGCCGGAATACCACTCGTCGCATACCCCGCTCATCGGGTTCGCCAATGGCATCAAGCCCAACCAGAAGCTGAACGCCGCGCTCCAAACTGATGGAAACATCTTGCTGCCCGACCTCAAGCCCATAGAGGAAGAGGTCGCTGGAGAGTCGAGACAGCTGGCCGTAGTCCTCAATATGTTCTTCAAAGCTGGCGAAGGGTTTGGGGAAGAGCAAGCGACTGAGGGCAGCACGAACGTCAGGTCCAGCCAGTGCTTGCAGGTCCTCGTCGCTCAAGGATTCCGGAGTCGACCGCGGCCGTCGACCAACAAGAGCGGCCGAGCGGAATGGTTCGGGAAATCCAGCCGCTGGCTCACCCAGTTCGCCGTGGAGGAACCCAACCACACTGTCAGGAAGATCGGTGGAAGCGGGATCAGCCACCAGATCAGCAACAGTGAGTCCCGAGGCGGCCAACTGTAGGGCCAGATCACCGACCACCTTGGAGGTTGGTGTGACCTTGATGATGCGACCAAGCATCTGGTCACAGGCCGCGTACAGCACTTCGATGTCCTCGAACCGTTCACCGAGGCCAACCGCAATCGCCTGTTGGCGCAGGTTTGAGAGCTGACCCCCGGGGATTTCGTGCTGGTAGACGGTTCCGGTCGGCGCGGACAGGCCAGCCTCAAATGGGGCATACACCCGCCGGGTGGCCTCCCAGAACGGCTCCAAGAAGCCGAGGCCGTCCAGGCTGATCGCCGGTTCGACGTCAGAATGCTCAAAAGCTGCGGCTACCGCGGCAATGGAAGGCTGCGAGGTCATCCCCGACAATGGTGCTGCCGCGGCATCAATGGCATCGACTCCAGCCATGGATGCAGATAGGTAGGTCGCCAGTTGCCCACCAGCAGTGTCGTGGGTGTGCAGATGCACGGGTATCTGGCTGAACTGTTCACGCAAGGCAGTAACCAGACGATGCGCGGCCCCAGGTCGCAAGAGCCCAGCCATGTCCTTGATACACAGCACATGGACGCCGGATTCAACCAATTGCTCGGCAATGCCCATGTAGTAGTCAAGGGTGTGGAGGGTCTCGGTGGGGTCTTCCAGATTGCCGGTGTAACAAAGGGTTCCTTCGGCAATCGCCCCGACGGACCCAACGGCATCGATGGCTGGCTTCATCTGCTCCACGGAGTTGAGGGCATCAAATACTCGGAAGATATCGACTCCCGTTCGGTGCGCCTCGGCCACGAAACGCTCGGCCACCACATCGGGGTAAGCCGAGTAGCCAACGGTATTGCGGCCACGCAACAACATCTGCAGACAGATATTTGGAGCAGCAGCGCGAAGCCGCTCCAGACGCTCCCACGGATCCTCATGTAAGAAGCGGAGCGCAACGTCATAGGTCGCTCCACCCCAGCATTCCAGGCTCAGCAGGCCGGGGCTGCGATGGGCGACATGCCGCGCCCCAGCTACCAGGTCAAAGGTCCGGACCCGGGTGGCCAAGATTGACTGGTGGGCGTCTCGTAGTGTGGTGTCGGTAACCAGGAGTTGCTTCGATTGACGCATCCAGGTAGCAAAGGCTTCGGGGCCGAGTTCGTCCAGACGCTGTTTCGAACCAGCAACCGGCTCCACCGTCGGCCGGGGCGGCAACTTGCTCGTCGGATCCTCACATCCCTGACCTTCACCGTTGGGGCGATTCACCGTTACGTCACCGAGCCAACGAAGCAGCTTGGTTGCCCGGTCTCCGCCCTCCTTCGCTTTCAGTAGTTCAGGATGACGTTGGATGAACGAGGTTGTTACTCCCCCGGCCTTGAACTCTTCGGAATCCAGGACCCCCTGAATGAAGGCGATATTGGTCGCAGGACCACGAACACGAAATTCAGCCAATGCTCGGCGGGATCGGGCAACCGCCTCGTCAAAAGTCTGACCTCGGCACGTGAGCTTGGTCAGGAGGGAATCGAAGTATGGGGTGATCTCCGCACCGGAATACCCGCCGCCGCCGTCCAGGCGAATGCCGGCCCCACCAGGCTGACGAAAAGCCAGAATCCGGCCAGTGTCAGGCCGAAAGTCGTTGGCCGGATCTTCGGTGGTGATACGACACTGCAGTGCCGCACCTTGCTGATGTATCGAATCCTGCGTCAGCCCAACGCCGGCTAAGGATTCGCCGGCAGCAATCCGAATCTGGGTACGAACCAGGTCAACTCCTGTTGTCTCCTCTGTCACCGTGTGTTCAACCTGGATGCGCGGATTCATCTCAATAAAGACAAACGAACCATCCTGCTGCAACAAGAACTCAACGGTTCCGGCGTTGACATAGCCGATGTGATGCCCAAACTTCACCGCCTCAGAACACATCTGGTCACGAATCGCCGGATCAAGGTTTGGCGCTGGCGCGATCTCAACCACCTTGTGATGCCGCCTCTGAACCGAACAGTCCCGCTCGAAGAGATGGACAATCTCCTCACCATCGCCAACAAGCTGCACCTCAATATGGCGAGGTTCAATGACGGCTTGTTCCAAGAAGACGGTGGGGTCTCCAAAAGCCGTTTCTGCTTCGCGACGCGCCATCGCAACCGCGGCTGAAAGGTCGGCCGGATCATCAACCCGCCTGAGTCCTCGCCCACCGCCACCCGAGGCCGCCTTCACGAAAATCGGAAAGCCAATCGGCTCGGCTGCGGCCAGCGCCGTTTCCGCGGTGACCTCTTCGGATTGCTGCAGCACAGGGACACCGGCGGCATAGGCCAGCGCCCGGGCCCTCATCTTGTTGCCGCACAACCGCAAAACCTGACCCGGTGGTCCGACAAAGACAAGCCCTGCTGCGACACAGGCATCGGCAAGCTCTGGGCTTTCAGACAAGAAGCCATAGCCAGGATGCACCGCATCGGCATCGGCGGCCAGTGCCGCTCGAATGATCTCGTCGATGTCAAGATATGGCCGCAACGGGTGGCCAACCGTTCCGATCTGGTAAGCCTCATCGGCCTTGAGTCGATGCAGCGATTGGCGATCCTCCCAGGTGAAAATGGCGACTGTTTCGATTCCAAGCTCATAGGCCGCTCGGAATATGCGGATGGCGATCTCGCCCCGGTTAGCAACGAGAAGCTTCTTGATCGGTTTGTTCACCGATGTATCCTCCCACTTTTCGGCCGTCGTGTTGCCCGAAGTGATCTCTTTCGAGCATGCTCCACAGATGAAGCAAGTTGAAACCGGCTGGACTTACGCCGACATCTGGGAAACTCTCGCCAAACTCCAACCAAGCAAACCCGCTCTCCTGCACGGCGAACACTCGGTTACTTGGCAGCAATTCGACGATCGAGCCAACTGCTTGGCTCAGTTTCTTCTCAACGCTGGTTGCGGCCATCAGGCCAAGGTCGCGTTCTTCCTCTACAACGGACCTGAGTACTTGGAGACGTTCTACGCGTGCTCTAAAGCATCTCTTGTTCACGTCAACACCAACTATCGCTACGGCCCGGACGAGTTGACATATCTGTGGGAGGACGCCGATGTCGTCGCCGTTGTCTTTCATGGGGCCTTCACTCAGACCATCGAATCCCTCCGAAGCGAAGTTCCAAAGATCCACACCTGGCTCTGGGTCGACGACCAATCCGGGCCCTGCCCTGACTGGGCCACTCCCTATGAGCAGGCGGTCACCACAAGTACCGATAGCAGGGTTGCCGGCGGCACGCCTTCCGACGGGGCTGTTCGATGCCGGCAAGGTCGGAGTGGTGATGACCTCGTTCTGATCTACACCGGAGGAACAACCGGGATGCCAAAAGGTGTCATGTGGCGTCAAGACGATCTGTTCCTGGTCGTCGATGGTCCAAACGGCGACAGTCTGCCGGCCAAACCAGATCATGAGCAGGCCAGCACAGGCGAGCGATTTTCTCCTGCGGTACGCGACCGAGTTCTTTCTCGACCAGGACCGGCCAGCATTCCCGCCTGCCCCCTGATGCACGGGACCGGCTTGATCAATAGCGCCAACAGCCTCTCGCTCGGAGGCTCGATTATCACCCTGACCGAACGAAAGCTCTCCATTGCCGAGTTGTTGGAAACCATCGCCGCCCAGCAAGTCAAGAGCATCTTCATCGTCGGTGACGCCTTTGCTCGCCCCATCCTTGATGCTCTCGATTCTGAGCCGGACCGATGGGACCTGTCCTCACTCCGCGTCATCTTGTCCAGCGGCGTGATCTGGAGCAATGAGACAAAGAAGGGCATTCTGGGTCACTATCCGCGGCTCATCCTCGTCGACGCTTACGGGTCATCGGAAGCTCTTGGTGTTGGCTCGTCGGTGTCTTCCAAAGACTCCGCCGCCGCCACCGCTTCGTTCAAGCTCAGTGTCAACGCTGTTGTCATCGACGACGATGGCAGCCTGGTCGTTCCCGGGTCTGGAGTCGTCGGAAGAATCGGCGTCCAGGGCCACACCCCGATTGGGTACTACAAGGATGACGCCAAAACAGCCGTCACGTTTCCGACGGTCAACGGCATCCGATACTCCATTCCCGGCGACTACGCCACCATTGAGAACGACGGAACCATCAACCTGTTGGGACGAGGCTCAGTCTGCATCAACACCGCGGGCGAGAAGGTGTTCCCCGAAGAAGTAGAAGAAGCACTCAAACGCGTAGACACAGTCCGTGACGCCATCGTCGTTGGTATTCCCGACGACCGATTTGGCCAAACAGTTGCTGCGGTTGTTCATGCGCCAGCTGGTTTGGACACCAAAGCGGCCATCAACCAGGTCAAGTCCGATCTTGCTCACTACAAGGCACCTCGCCTGGTCCTCGTCGTCGATTCGCTTGAACGGGCGGCCAACGGGAAGATCAGCTATCAACGCTGGACGGACTACGCGGCCGCTCAAGCGCTCTCCCAAGAACGGGATTAACCGATGAGTACCCCGTCTCGATGTGACGGATGACTCACTCATCGGCTACACCGTGCCTATGACCGGATGGAACTACGCAGACCTGTGGGAAACCTGTGCCGAAGTGCGGGGTGACAAACTGGCCCAGATACACGGCGACGACAAGATCAGCTGGACTGACTTCAATCGTCGAGCCAACGGCCTGGCCAAGACCATGCTGGATGCCGGGGTCGAACGCCAAGACAAGGTCGCCCAGTACCTCTACAACTGCCCAGAGTACTTGCAGGGCGTATTCGCCTGCTTCAAGGATTCTCTGGTTCCCGTCAACACCAACTACCGCTACGCCGAGAACGAGTTGCTCTATCTTTGGGACAACTCCGATGCCGCCGTTGTCATGTTCCATGGCATCTTCACGCCGACTATCGAGACCATCCGCGAGCGATGCCCCAAGGTCAAGCTTTGGCTGCATGTCGAGGACGGCTCTGAGCCATGCCCCGAATGGGCCACGCCCTGGGAAGACGCGTGCGCTGCTGGCACCGAGGACAACGTTTCTGCTGCATGGGGCCGCTCAGGAGACGATCTGTGGTTCTTGTACACCGGCGGAACAACCGGCATGCCAAAGGGCGTCATGTGGACCCAGCATGACCTACTCATGTTGGGATCGCGTACTCATCCGCTCCCCCTCGGGCCCGACGTCACGATGGAGCAGTGGCGAGCCACCTTGGCTGACTCCGCTGGTCCGGTTGGCCTTCCTGGTGCCCCCCTTATGCACGGAACCGGTCAGATCACCAGCCTCAGCCAACTCACCCAAGGCGGCACGGTTGTGACCTTGACCCAGCGCGCCTATGACGTTGACGAATTGCTGACCGCCATCGAAAACAACTCGGTGTCTAACTTGGTCATCGTTGGTGACGTGTTCGCCCGACCGATCCTGGAAGCGCTCGATGCCAACCCTGATCATTGGGACCTGTCCTCGGTCAAACTCATCATGAGCTCCGGTGTCATGTGGAGCCAGGACATCAAGGAACGCTTGCTGGACCATATGCCAACCATGATGATCTATGACGCCCTCAGCTCATCAGAGGCTCTTGGGATGGGGGCCAGCTTCTCCACCAAAGAGAACATCTCCACTACCGCCAAATTCGACCTTGGAGATCGAGCAGTGGTTATTCGAGACGACGGCGAACTGGTCAAGCCAGGATCCGGCGACCTCGGTCGCCTGGGTGTGCAGGGCACATTGCCGGTCGGTTACTACAAGGATGAAGCCAAGACCGAAGCAACCTTCCCCACCATCAATGGGGTCCGCTATTCACTTCCCGGTGACTACGCAACGGTTGAGGCTGATGGCACCATCAGCCTGCTCGGCCGAGGCTCCGTTTGTATCAATACCGGTGGCGAGAAGGTGTTCCCTGAAGAGGTCGAAGAAGCGCTCAAGACCAGTGAAGATGTCGAAGACGCCATCGCGGTCGGCGTGCCCGACGACCGGTTCGGCCAGCGCGTCGTCGCTGTAGTCGAGAATCGTGCGGGTTCCACTGTTGACCCAACCGAACTCATTGATCACGTCAAGGGATCACTCGCTCACTACAAGGCCCCCAAGCAGATCTTGCTGGTTGAGTCCTTAACTCGAGCCGCCAATGGCAAGATTGACTACAAAAAATGGTCCACCTATGCGGCGGAGAACGCCCCGGACCTCGATTAGACGATCCAAATAAGTGAGCCAGATGAGTAACACAACGGAGACACCAGGAACTATCGGTGAGGTCCTTGCCGGATTATCGGCGCTGCCGGCCCCGGACTACATCGCTGAAACCAAGAAATTGTATGGAGGTCTCGGTTACCCCGACTATGCCTGGGCCGAGCGGAGCGAGACACCAGCCTTCGTTCCCGTTGACAAGCCCTTGTCCGAATGCACCGTCATGCTGATTGGTTCGGGAGGGATCTATGTGCGAGGCCAGGTCGCCCTCCACACCAAGGACGACACCTCCATCCGCCTGATCCCCGCTGAAACGCCGTCCGCCGACTTGCGAATCAACCATTTCGCTTATGACTGGACCGATGCTTCCCAGGATCCAAACTGTGTCTTTCCCCTTGACCGGTTGCGGGATCTGGCCGAGGACGGAACCATCGCAGCGGTGGCACCCCAGGCTGTCGGGTTCATGGGCGGCATCTACTCGACCAGACGACTGATGGCCGAGACTGCCGAGCACATACTTGCCCAGGTGAAAGCGCAAGAACCCGACCTCGTGCTGCTGGTGCCCGTTTGACCGGTTTGCCACCAGTCGGTCGGTCTGATCGCACGTCACCTCGAAGCCAACGGCTTCCCCACCATTGGCCTATCTTCTGCTCGTTCCATCACCGAACGGGCCAACCCTCCAAGAACCGCCTTCCTCGATGTACCGCTTGGCCACACGTCTGGTCCGATGGCGGATGCCCCAACCCAACGATCGATTCTTGTCGACGCACTACAGGCGGCACTAACCATGACCGAGCCAGGTCTGACCCAACTCCCCTATCGCTGGATTGACGACGACTGGAAGCAGGATCCCTTGTCTTGGACCCGACAAGGTCAAGATGCCAAACATTCACCCACTGTTGAGGGAACCAGTGCGTCAACGGGTGGCGACACCCGAACCCCTCGCAATGATCAACCAACCTACCAATCCGAAGCCGACCGAGAAGCCGCCCTGGCCACATCCTTTGAGCAACAATGCATGGTCTGCATCGGGCTGCCCGAACCAGACGAGAACTGATCCGTCCAACGAGAGGACGAGGAACTTCAAGTCCTGATCTGGCTCGTTCTCCCTTGACCGATCTATGCTCACGCCATCGGACAAACAACCCCCTTTGGGGTCACAAGCGGAGAGAATGATGGCAGAACTCGGATTTGAAGGAAAAGTAGTAATCATCACTGGTGCTGGTGGCGGTCTCGGCCGTGAACATGCTCTGGAATTTGCCCGCCGGGGCGCCCGAGTTGTTGTCAACGACCTTGGTGGCTCGGTGGACGGCACCGGCGACGGTTCCAAGAGCCCAGCCGAGGAAGTCGTGGCGGAAATTGAAGCCATTGGTGGCGAGGCTGTAGCCAATGGAGACTCTGTTGCTTCCAAGGAAGGCGGCGAAGCCATCGTGCAGACCGCAATAGACGCCTTTGGTCAGATAGACATTGTGGTGAACAATGCCGGAATCTTGCGAGACAAGAGCTTCCACAATATGACCGAAGAGATGATGACTCTGGTCCTCGACGTTCATCTGCGTGGTGCCATGTATGTCACCCAGCCAGCCTGGATCCGCATGCGCGAGCAAGGATCGGGAGCCATTGTCAACACATCGTCCAGCTCGGGTCTGCTCGGCAACTTTGGTCAGGCCAACTATGGCGCAGCCAAGATGGGCCTTGTCGGCTTCACCCGAGTTCTGGCCCAAGAAGGAGCCAAGTACAACATCCGGGCCAACGCCATTGCTCCGGTAGCCAAAACCCGCATGACCGAAGAATTGCTTGGCGCCATGTCCGAGCAGCTTGACCCAAGGCTGGTTACCCCCGTGGTTGTTTACCTGGCTCATGAAGACTGCGAGACCACAGGTTGCGTCTACTCCGCCGCTGGTGGAACCATCGCCAAGTACTTCATTGGCTTAACCGAAGGCACCGCTCGGGGCCAGGACATCACCGTCGAGACTGTTCGTGATGACTGGGACGCGATCAATAACGAAGAGGGCTACATCGTCCCTGCTAGTCCAGCAGACGAGTTTGCCAAGCTGATGGGACAGTGGACCTAACAGGGTGAGGTTACGCAGTCTGGCTGGGGAGATTGATGAACGAGCGGAACGAGCCTTTGCTCCACTACGCGGCAATCCCCTGGCCGACCGTGTTTTCTATGCCGCGAGCCACGCTGCAGAATTCTCGGCCTGTTGGCATGTTGTTTCTCTGGGCATGGCAGCCGCCAGCCCAAGTCTGCGTCCCCAGGCCGCCCGCCTAACCGTTGCCCTGGGGGTCGAGTCAGTCTTGGTCAACGCCATGATCAAACCCCTGTTCAAGCGAGAACGCCCCGATCTGATTGAAGGGGCGCCAAAACTGCGACGACCAAAGACCTCCAGTTTCCCCAGTGGCCATGCCAGCTCGGCGGCCATGGCCGCAGTTCTGCTGAGCGAGGCTATACCAGGCCTTCGACCAGTCTGGTTGGCTGCTTCGTTCATCGTCGGAACCAGTCGAGTCCACGCTCGCATGCACCACGGAACAGACGTAGCCGCCGGAGCGGTTCTCGGCACCGCGCTTGGTTTCGTGGTGAAGCGTTTGGCACCACTCCCCTAAGCGAGGTTGCCATGCACATCGTCCTGGTTCGACCAGAAATTCCTCCAAACGCTGGAGCCATCATCCGGCTCTGCGCCAACACCGGAGCAAACCTCCACCTGGTCCAACCCCTGGGGTTCTCATTGGAGAACCGCATGTTCCGACGGGCTGGGCTGGACTACCACGAACTTGCTTCGGTACAGGTCGAACCCGATCTCCAAACAGCAACTGCTCCGCTTCCTGGTCGACAGTTCGTCTTCAGCAGCTCGGGTTCTTCTCGCTATAGCGATGTCCAGTTTCGACCCGATGATGTCTTGATCTTCGGGCCAGAATCGACTGGCTTGTCGGTGCCCGAGCTGGAGCCGTTCGATGAGGCCCATCGACTGGTAATTCCGATGATGCCGGGCAACCGCAGCCTGAACCTTGCCAATGCCGTCTCCGTTGTGCTCTATGAGGCGCTACGGCAACAAGGCTTTCCTGGGCTCGTTGACGGCCGAGTCTGAGCGTAACTCAGTAACACCCACAAACAGGTCAAGTGGCCGGACCGGCTAGTCGGCCTCAGGCTCAGCTTCCATGGTTTCGAGTCCACTCAGGAGCATGCGAACGTCCAGGAGCAGATTTGTGACCTCAGACGTTGAGACCATCTGTCGATCACTCATGTCGCCGAGACCCGCGTCAATCATTTCCATTGCTTCATCGATTGGGGTCAGTTCCTTCAGGTCCGTCATTGGGGTAGCTATCCGTTCCGTGCGGGCCAGGCCAACACTGATCTTCTTTTCGGGCGGCAGACTCACAGTTGACTAGCCGGATTCTTCATCTTACCGAGGACCAGAGACAGACGCCCATTCTTTGATTCTTGGTCTACTCCGCCGCGCCCTGACCACGGTACAGACTTTGTCCGGACTTTGTTGTTTAGAACGGTTTGGCATAGGCTACGGAACTTATGTTTGCAGCACCCAGAGGCGACCGATACGGACTGAATTCCCACGGATTAAGCTGTGCCTTTTCGCATATTCGTAGTCCACGGGTCAGCCCTTGACCGATCACCGTGTGAAGGCGGTCTGCGACGAGGTTGGTCTTCGTCGTGAGTCTTCGGTATCCAGCACCGAGCTACCAATGTGGCTGGCCAAACTGCACCTGAGTCTGCCCGCACAATGTGTTGTGCAACTGTCCATCTCCGGCGACCTGCCAATCCCCCATGATCACCTGATCGAGGGAGCAGGATTTCACGGCAACGGGCCTGAGTACGTACGCGAACGATCACTTCCTGACTTTGTTGGCCCGGGAATGAAACTCCTGGTTTGTGGCCTCAATCCCAGCCTGAACGCCGCCGATGCCGGCGTAGGTTTTGTAACCCCAGGGAATCGATTCTGGACCGCGGCAATCGCAGCAGGTGTTATCACCTCAGATCGCAAGCCAGCCGAAGCGCTGGCGCAGAACCGGGTTGGCTTCACCGACCTGGTCAAGCGTGCAACCCCCCGAGCAGATTCAATTACCGCGGCAGAGTTTCGCGCCGGCGTCACCAGACTCGAACGGATGGCCAAATGGCTTGAGCCTGAAGTCATCGTGATGCTTGGACTTGGCGGCTGGAGAGGCGGACGCAACCGAAAGGCGGTTGCCGGTTGGCAGTCAGAAACACTCGGCGGGCGGCCGATCTACGTCATGCCAAACACCAGCGGTGTGAACACCCATATCTCCCTCGATGGCATCATCGAGCATTTTCAGACAATCACCACGGGGCCACCCAAGCAAGATCCATCATCTGAGGGTTCCAAGTAGTTTCTCCGGACGAGACAATCCACAGTCAGATTGGTTTTCCACCAGCCAAAGACATGTTCTCAAGCCAACCCTTTTTCACGTCGAATGAGTCTCTAGGACAATTCACGTGCACCCGACCAAGAAACCTTCTCGCGGACGGCTCATCGCCGTCGTGGCCTCGATCACGACGTATGCACTAATTGGCGCGGCTGGACTTCTCACCATCGCCGCAACCGCTGACCTGGCAGGTCCTTCAGAAGCCACGCCACTCCCCAGCCATCAGCGCGTCGACTACGGGCAAGCAGCGATCTCGACGCTCTCCCATTCCACCATGGACAAGGTCACCTACCCGTGGAAAGAAGATCTTGCCGGTTGGACGATCGAGTTTGTTGAAGGCGAATCAGAAATTGCTGGCTACACCTGGAGCCACGAGCAGAGGATCCAGATCTTCGTACGCGATAACTCAACAGTAGATTCTCTCTATCGTGTGCTCGCTCACGAGTTTGGGCACGCGGTTGATGTCTCCCTCAACTCCGGAGACGAGCGCCGTCAGTGGCTGACCCAACGTGGCCAACCAAACCTTCAATGGTGGCCTGACAGCGGAAAGGCCGACTTCCAGACCGGGGCCGGCGACTTCGCCGAAGTCTTTGCCGTCTGGATGATTAAGGACTCCAGCGATTTTCGTAGCCAGGTCGGCCCAACCCCGAGCCCAGCTGACCTGGAGCTCATGGAGGAGCTGGTCAACTCCGGCTCTTGAAGCCGCGCGGGGAGCGTTGGCCGTGAAACTGAACCGCCAGGAGATCGTTTATGACCTCCTGGCGCCTCAGCTACACCTAGATTTGTGGCCCAAGCCATGAGAAGCTGGCCAATAGCGAAGGCGAATCAGCCCTCTTCGCCGTCAATCTTGTCGGCAACGTCACGGACCTTGTCGATCTTGTCGGTGAACTTGCCCTTGGTGGCAGAATCAGCAACATCAGCAGCCTTGTCGACGGCTCCTTCGACTACTCCACCAACGGTTTCACGGACATCTCCGGCGATATCCCCAGCCTTGCTGGCCAGGTCTCCAGCCTTGTCAGTAATTCCGCCAAGCACGCCGCCAGCCTTGTCACCGACACCACCAGCAGCTCCAGTTGCCTTCGAAGCAGCATCACCAGCAGCGTCGGTCGCCTTACCAGCGGCTCCAGCTGCAGCGCCAGCGGCTCCTGTAGCAGCACCAGTTGCGACTCCGGTCGCCTTACCAGCAGCTCCAGTTGCCTTCGAAGCGGCGTCTCCGGCCTTGCCGGCAACACCACCGGCAGCTTCGCCAGCCTTGCTGGCTGCGGATCCGGCGGCGCCAGAAGCCTTGGAAGCAGCGTCTCCTGCTGCTCCGCTGGCCTTGCCGAATAGTCCTTTGATTGTGTCCATAAAGCCCATGATGGCCTCCTCTTTCTGATCTGGTCACCACTAGGAGGGGTGCCAACCCTTCTAGTGTGCCGTCTTTTGGATCATGTGGTGCGATTTACTCACCAGCATGTCACCCTAGTGACACGTTATTTAGGAACTCTCGTAGGTGAAGGTGGAATAGCAGTGGCCGAACGCACGCCAGGAAAACTCTCTCTAGGCGAAATAATCGAACCAGATTCTGGTGACCGAACGGGAGAGGCAATCCTGATCGACAGTGCTGATCTGACCACCCACGGGGTCATTGTTGGCATGACGGGTTCAGGCAAGACCGGCCTTGGGGTAGTACTCCTGGAAGAAGCATTGCTCTCCGGTATCCCCGTTCTGGCCATCGACCCCAAAGGTGACCTCGGCAACCTCTGCTTAACGTTCCCGAACCTGAGCCCACAAGAGTTTGAACCCTGGATGGACGCCGGGTCGGCTCGAGTGGACAACACCACGGTCCAGGAGATGTCAGTCAAGACCGCCGAAATGTGGTCAAATGGACTCAAGTCCTGGGGCTTGGATGGGTCGGACCTCGGCCAACTTGCCGGTGCGGCCGAGCCCGTGATCTACACCCCCGGCAGTGATGCTGGAATCCCCCTGAATGTTCTTGGCCGGCTGGCGGTACCCGCCAGTACCGATCCCAGCGTTCGACAGGACGAGGTTGACGCCACCGTCGGGGGGCTCCTGAGCCTCATTGGCGTGACAAGCGACCCCCTGTCTGGCCGCGAACACATCTTGTTGACCAACTTGATCATCCGGTCCTGGGACAATGGAACCGACATGGATCTGCCAACCCTGCTGGGTCAGCTAATGGACCCGCCAATCCGCAAGCTCGGAATCCTTGACCTGGACACCTTCTTCCCGGCCAAAGATCGCCAAGCACTGGCCATGAAGCTCAACGGACTGTTAGCGTCTCCCAGCTTTGCCGCCTGGTCCCAAGGCGCGCCGCTAGAGATCGAATCGATGTTGTGGAAGGCTGACGGCACCCCTCGGGCGGCCGTTGTTTCTCTCGGTCACCTGGACGAGGCCGAGCGACACTTCGCTATCACCATTGTGTTGTCCAGGCTTATCAGCTGGATGCGTAACCAGGCTGGAACCGGCGAGCTTCGCGTCCTGGTCTATATCGATGAGGTCATGGGCTTGGCACCACCAACCAAGAGCCCCTCAACCAAGAAGCCGATCCTGACCTTGTTGAAGCAGGCCCGGGCATTCGGTGTTGGCATGGTTCTCTCAACCCAGAACCCGGTCGACCTTGACTACAAGGCAATCAGCAATACCGGGACCTGGCTGATTGGTCGGCTGCAAACCGAACAAGACAAGAATCGGTTGGTCGATGGCCTGCGGGCCTCTGATGGCTCGGTTGACGTTGCCGAAGTCGAACGCATGATTAGCGGCCTTGGCAAGCGTCAATTTGTATTGCGTACCACCCGATCCAGCGCCCTGCCCTTGCTCACCACCCGGTGGGCCATGAATTATCTGGCGGGACCACTAACCCGGTCTCAGATCGGGACCTTGATGGACCCAAAACGGGAAGCAATTCTGGGCCAACCGGCATCCCCAACAGCACCGGCTTCGACCGCTCAGAACGCCGCCACTCCCACCGGGGCAGCAACGGCCTCGTCATCAGCTCCGACTCCAGCTCCAGCGGACGGCTCAGGGTCAGGGTCAGGGTCAGGGTCAGGGTCAGCTTCGGTAGCGCCGACAGCCTTACAAGACGACGAATTCGCCGCCCCGCCCGCCACACCTGACTCGCTGCCATCACGCTATGTGCATGACTCGGCTCCGTGGCTGGACGATGTCAACGGAGAAGCTGGATCTCACCGTCTCGCTCCGGCTCTGGCTGCTCGGGTCAATATGTTGTTCGACGACACCAAATCAAAGCTTCGACATAAGGAGGAATGGGAGGCAATCATCCCCTTGTCCGCCGATTGGATCGATGTCGACCTGGCGATCAATGTCGACTTTGATGACCGGGACTTCGGCAAGACTGCTCCGGCCGGAGGCGTCTATGTGTCCCCAACCTTCGACCTCTCGGCGTCAGCCATTCAGAAGGCCAAACGAGCGCTGAAAGACAAGCTCTATACCGGTGAGACTGTCACCCTCATCCACAACACCCCCCTCAAGCTCTGGTCCCGGCCGGGCGAAACCGAAGACGAGTTCACGGCCCGCTGTGAGGCCGCGGCCGAGGATGGTGCGGATGCAGCAATCCTGAAGATCCGGACCCGTTTGAACAAGAAGACCGACCGGCTCACCGCCGCACTAGCCAAGGCGGAGGACCGGGTCGAGGAGTTGGAGACCCAGTCCAAGGGTCGCAAGACTCAGACTGCCATTGACCTGGGCACGAGCCTGCTTGGGGGCCTGTTCGGGGGACGCAAGCGCTCACGCTCGTTGGCCTCGGCGGCTCGGCGGGCCACTTCGGGTACCCGCCAGTCAAGCTCCATCAAGGCCAGACTGGAAACAGCCGAGCACCGGGTGGAAGAGAAGATTGACGACATCGAGGCACTCGAAGTGCAACTGGCTGAAGAGCTGATCCTTATTGATGATGAGTGGACCGACAAGGTCAGCGAGATCGAGTCTGTTGAGATCCCGTTGGAGAAAACCGACATCTCCATTGAGGACTTCCTCCTGGTCTGGATCCCGTCTTCTCGCTAGGCCGGAGCGAGGTCTCGGATCGCAGCACGAGGGTCGACCCCGGCGAAGGGCATGATGGCCAAGGCCGGTGTGTCAATCCCATTCTCGGTGAAACGTCCAATGTGCTCGCGGCATTCGTCCGGCGAGCCGTGAATGACCAAGGCGTCAACCACCTCATCAGGGATCGCGGCAAGCGCGGCTTTTCGATCCCCGGCCTCCCAGTTACTCCACATACCTTCCAGCTGCCCGCCTCGACCCAACCACTCATGGAAGGCGGCATAGACCGGCACATTCAAGTAGGCGGCGATGAGACGCCGAGCCTGGGCCCGCACCGTGTCGCTGTCGGTGCTAGGGCAAACAAAGAGTCTGGCCACGATCTCCGGTTTTGGCTTGCCTGCCTTGGCCGCAGCCTCTTGAACAATGGGAACAACAGTAGTGACGTCATCGGCCGACAGCCAGTTCAGGATGGCTCCGTCGGCCTCGCGACCAGCCATGGCCAACATGCCCGGCCTTAGTCCAGCTACCAGGATGGGAGGCTGTTGGGCAGGCTTGATACCAAGGCGGAACCCCTGTACCTCAAAGGTGTCATAGGTCTCGGTGACCTTCTCGCCACCCAGGGATGCTTTCAGGAACCGAACAATGTCACGGGTTCGTTTGTACGGCTCGTCAAAGTCAATCCCGTTCCACCGCTCGACAATAACGTTGGAGGATGAGCCCAAGCCCATTACGAAGTTACCGGGAGCGGCATCGGCCAGTGAGGCAACACTCTGGGCCATCAGGGCCGGGCCTCGGGTGAAGGCCGGAATGATGGCGATGCCGAGCCTCAGCTCCGGTGCCCATGCCGCGGCCAGGGCCAAGGGGGTGAAGCCATCGGCTCCGTCGGCCTCGGAGGACCACACATCGGTGTAGCCAAGATCAACCAGTTCGCGGTAGATCTCACGGTGTTCAGCCAGAGCGGTACCACCAAATGGAATGGACATGCCATATCGAGTCATACCCACCAGAGTGCATGCTCAAGCCGGTTCGTGCCAAACTCCGTGATCAGAAGATGCTCGAAGCTCCGGTTCGGGAACGTGACCTGTCCAAGCTCCGGCCAGTACTGATGGCCCCTTGGTGATGACACTCATCAAACCAGGACCCGGCGGAATCGTCGTTGTCGAGGTCAGCGACTCACCAAGCTCAGCCTCAAGGGCAGCGAGTACGAGTTCTCTTGTTTCAGCACTCGGACCTTCGACCAGGTCGGACACTTCGCCTGCCTTCAGCAATATCGCATTGGCAGCACGAACCTCATCGTCGCGACGGATTCGGCGCCACCAGCGCATTGGGACAAACCCTGGCCGAAGAGCTAGCTCAGGGCCACCAAAGGCCAGGGCTGATAGCTCCGGCAACTGAGAGGCAGAAGCGCCGACCACAACGAGTGCCAGTGACTGCGACTCAGCCCCAAATCCTAGACCAAACCGGAATCGACAAGACTCAAAAATCGACCAGCAGCTGTCATCCAGTGCGTGGTCGAAACGGTAGAAGTGGCGTTCGAAGCCGACGAATCCTAGCTGCCAGGCTCGCATCAGTCCTGACCCAAACCACAAGTCAGAAGCAGCTGCTGGACCTGCTCCCGGTCGAATCATGTCCCAGTCACGCTGGGCACCAAGGAGACGCTCTCTCGCCTCCTGTTTCTCCTCCAGAAGCCGTTCAACATCAGAGTCATATTCCTGGGGGCCAACCTCTGGACCGTCCGGAGCCTCCGGATGCTCGTCGTTGCTCGGCAAACCACCATCATTTGCTCTGGACCGGACACGAGCTTGGGCTCCCAAGGCCATTTCATACCGAGAAACAACACGGGAGAAGCTGTCCCTCGCTCGAAGGATCTCCGATACGGCCCAAGCCACCGCTGGATCACTACGCATTGTGGCCAACTTGGCTCGCTCTCGTCGAGCCAACATCAGATCGAACAGGCCAAAGAGAGCTACCAGGACGATAGCCACACCACAAAGAGCGATGATCTGAGAAGTTCCCTCAACCACGATCGACACGTTAGCCACCGAGGTCCTCCAGATGGCGCGTCACCGATGGGAATCCGTTGGGAATACT
The DNA here is from genome assembly GCA_024280015.1 of Actinomycetes bacterium. Classification (GTDB taxonomy): domain Bacteria; phylum Actinomycetota; class Acidimicrobiia; order Acidimicrobiales; family SZUA-35; genus JAJRQY01. Next base: position 113,306 of record JAJRQY010000140.1, on the reverse strand, counting down.
CACCCAACGAAGCGCGAATCCGTGCGATCTACCACTCTCGGCAATCACAGTGTCACACCCCACGGTCATAGTGGAAGACATGAAGACCTCACAGCTTGTTCTGCTACCTACAACCCCCTCGGCCTGGCTTATCGATGAAGAGACCAAGCGAATTGGACGAGATGGCCTGGCCCAAGCCAGAGAGGTGCTCCGCGTCCACCGGATCACTACCGTAGGTGACGATGCTTCTCTGCCAATCGCCGCCTAGTCGCTACCCCACTTCACTATGAAGAGGGCGGCGCTCCCAATTCTTGTTCTACTTCTCGCCTGGTTCCTGTGGCCCCGGCTCTCCAATACTGCCGACAACGAAGGCACCCGTCAGTCCCAAGCACCCAATGAACTCCTGGCCGAAGTCGTGTTCGTCATTGATGGCGACACCATCGAGCTAGACATCGATGATCAGCATGAGCGGGTTCGTCTCATTGGTATTGATACCCCGGAGACAGTGAGTAAGAGCGTGCCGGTCCAGTGCTACGGCGCCGAGGCTAGCGAGGCCCTGAAGGGCCTGCTTCCCGTCGGGTCCCTTGTCCGAATCGAGCGAGGTGAGGAAGCCCGAGATCGCTACGGACGGCTCTTGCTCTATGTCTACCGACATGAAGACGACCTCTTTGTCAACCAGTGGTTGATTGAGGGCGGGTACGCCGACTCCGTGAGTTATGCGCCAAACGATGACTATGCCCGACACTTTGACACTGTGCGGGCCGAGGCAAAATCTGCTGGACGCGGCCTCTGGGGAGTATGCGATGGTCCAGATCAGCCGCTTGAGTAGTCCGTCCGGCGGCCGCTACTGAACCTGGCAACAACAGCCGAGTTTCACCGCAACGAGCCAGCGACCTCTTGCTAGACAGAAGGCCGTGGAAGTCCGTCAACGATTGACCGATCGTCCAACAATTCAAGAGCTGCCAGCAGGTGGCCAGTCTTGCCGGTCGCCTTCAAGTCTCCCTTGGTATAGGCCTGAGTCAGATTGAGTTCACCATTTTGCCAGGCTTCAAGCTGGGCGCCAGTAAAGGGAATATGGCCGCCGGCCTCTTCCTCACTGGATCCAATTGCTCGGCCATCCACAATGGACAGCCTTGCCTGGACCGTCTTTCCAATTCCAAGATCGATGACTCCACTAAGACCAGGAATAGCTTCCCGTCCGCCGCTGGCCTCGGCCAGAGCTTGCCCCCATTCATCAGTAAATACTGCGCTCGTCATGTTCAACAATCCTAGTCGTCGCCGATGCCGGCGAAGATGTCGTCTTCCAACTCGCCATCAACTGGTGTGCCAACTATCGAACGGGCCAGGATGAAGTCTTCGTAGGGATAGGCAGCGACAGTCTCTTCTTCGGGAAGGCCGAACCAGAACTTCTCATTCGGATCTACTTGGGTGGCATGAGCCAAAAGGGCGGCGGCCCGAACCCCGTGCCATTCGGCAATCTCAACCCGAGTAGTGATCCGATGATCCTGCGACGGACGGTCGAACCAGCGCTTGTCGTAGGGCGACTCGATCTCCAACCGCTTGTAGGCCTCGTCATAGGCCAGCATCCGTGAACGGCTCCACATCGAATAATACAGCTTGCTCGGAGTCCAAGGATCTCCCGCTTCGGGGTACCAATCAGGATCGCCTGATCGCTCATAGGCCAACACACTCACATCGTGAACCTGGAGATGATCGGGATGCCGGTACCCCTGTTGATCATCGCTGTACGTCATGATGACATGTGGGCGAAGCCGTCGAATGATCTTCACCAGTCGGCCCGCGGCCTCATCCAACTCAGCGTTGGCGAAACAGCATGGGTCGGCATTGGCATCACTATCTGGCATGCCCGAGTCCAGATAGCCGAGCATGACCAGCTCCTGGTAGCCAATGATCTTGACCGATTCGGCCAGCTCGCGAGCCCGAACGTTGGCTAGGTCATCCTTGACTTCTTGGCGGTCCATCGCTGGGTTCAAGATGTCACCGGCCTCACCGCCAGTGGCACAAACCAGGTATGCCTCATGCCCTTGAGCCACTGCCTTAGCGGTCGTGGGTGCCCCCTTGGAGGCTTCGTCATCGGGATGAGCATGGATACTGAGGAGGCGGGCCATCCGGGCAGGCTAATCCGATCGTCCTCGAAGTGGTCGGGGCAAGACTGTCCTGACCACCGATGGGAATCGAATCGAACAATTTCTGATATTTCTCGGGAACCCAGACCCGGGGTCGCGGCGTTACTAGTCTCATACAGACGGCGACATCGCCAAGATCATGGAGGGAACAGTGGACAACCTAGATAATCCTGCAGTCTGGGGACTGATCTGGATGGGACTAGCAGCGACCTTGGCCATCGGCGAGATCGTTGCCATCGGTGGCTTCTTCCTCGTTCCTTTCGCCATTGGTGCAATCGCCGCAGCCTTTGTGAGCTTTATTGGGGCGCCAGTTCCCGTTGGCTTTGCCGTTTTCGTTGCTGTCTCCCTGGGCACCTTCTTCGCCTTGCGACCATTGGCCAGAAAGATGGAGCGCAATACGCCTAACCCCATTGGAGTCGGGGCGAATCGTCTGATCGGTCACAGCGGGGAGGTCATTGCTGAGATTCCTGTTGGACTGAGTAAATCTGGCATGGTCAAGATCGCCGGAGAGAAGTGGCGAGCTGAAGGCCGAGATGGCATGGGAATCATGGCCGGAACACGAGTCTCAATCATCGAGGTGAAGGGAACACGAGTCATCGTCGAACCCTCCGCCGAGTCACAAAACCAGTTCTAACAAGCGAGACCCAGGGTCGAATCCACGATTCGACCCAAACAATCACAACCGGACGGCAACCCCGTCACCACGAAAGAGGGAACATCATGAATTCAGCAGGTGGAGCTATTTTAGGACTGCTCGCAGTCTTTGTATTGCTCCTCGTCGTTTATGTAGCCGCCGGTGTACGTATCGTTCGTCCGTACCAGCGCGGTGTTGTTGAACGACTTGGTCGCTACAAGGAAACAACCGAGCCGGGGCTGCGCCTTATCGCTCCCTTCATCGAGACCTTGAAGAAGGTCGACATGCGTGAACAAGTCATTGACGTTCCTCCCCAAGAGGTCATTACTCAGGACAATGTGACGGCTGCGGTTGATGCCGTTGTCTACTTTGAGCCAACTGATCCGCAGCGTCTGCTTTACAACATTTCCAATTTCCTCCTTGCCATCACCAAGCTGTCCCAGACCAACCTACGAAATGTGATTGGCGAGATGAGCTTGGATGAGGCATTCACATCCCGCGAGCGAGTCAATGACACCTTGCGCCAGATTCTGGATGAGGCAACTGACAAGTGGGGTGTCAAGGTCGTGCGGGTTGAGATCCAGCGCATCGATCCTCCCGCAGACGTCATGCATGCCATGCACGAGCAGATGAAAGCCGAGCGAACACGCCGAGCCGTGGTCACCGAGGCCGAAGGTACTCGTGAGGCAGCCATCACCCGAGCCGAAGGCGAGAAGCAGTCAGCTATCCTGAGTGCGGAGGGACGCAAGCAGAAAGATATTCTCAATGCCGAAGGTGAGGCCCAAGCCGTACGCCTGAACGCCGAAGCCGAGCAGTACCGCCAAGAGGTCGTTGCTGCTGGTGAGGCGGCGGCCATCCACTCAGTATTTGGGGCCATAACCGATGCCGGGACTGACGATCGGGTTATCGCCATCAAGTACCTGGAAGCACTGCAAGGCATCGCCAACGGAACGGCAACCAAAATCTTCCTACCAACGGAGATGGGGGCAACCATGGGAGCCCTCGGTGGAATCGCCGAACTGTTCAAGGACGGTGGCCCACAGGGGTCTGATGGTCCCCAGGCTGCACCAAAACGAAAGGTGGTGGCCACAACAACGGCCACTGCTCCGGCACGGCCAACCGCTCCAATCCAAGCACCGCCAACTCAGAGCCCTCCTCCCCCGGGCCCAGCAGCACAGTAGGAAGACGAGCAATAGGAAAACAGTACGTCTTGGAGCCTCGCCTCCGCTGACTCAGAAGGTTGAGTCAGCTAGGGAAGAGGTTCCAAGACAAAATCACCGTCATCATCTTCGGTCAGGACCCAGCCCAACATTTCCGCCAGTGCCGCTCGGCCTTCTTCTGGCCCACTGGCCAAGACCTGATCACCTGGCACGAGCCGCACCTGGCTGCGAGGCCGATATCGATAGTGCCCGCCTCGATCGATCGCTAGAACATTGAACCCTGGTTCGATCGGTAGCTCGAGTTCGGCCAGGGTCTTATCAGCAACCTGGCTCTGCTCGGCCACCGGTATCCGAACGACTACATCATCGGTGTCACCAAGGGCAATGCCAAGAACCGGGTGAAGATCACCGGACTTCTCAACCAACCAGACCATCGACTGAGCTTGATCCCCCAGATCCTCAGCTGCGGTTCCCAAATGCAACAAGCCACGTAAGGGGCCAGGGTCAGCTCCATCACCAGCTGCGCCTAGAACCCAAAGCTCCAGCCGATGGTTCATCTCATCCAGACGGTCCTCCAGGTGACGTACCTCAGCTGCCAGGCTTCGATCTCGGTACACCAGCGACGAATACGCCAGACCGACCGCAACCTCGGACAAGTTCTTCATCTCAACCAGGGTGTCAATGGCCCGGTCAAGATCGGTAAGGGCCCGCGTCTCGGTTGCCGCCACTGGTGGCGTGTAGGACGAGGCTCCCGCCAGCTCGCGGAGGCGTTCGATTCCGTCCGGGGAACCACGTAGAAAGAGCACATCAGTTGGTTGGAGGATTTCATTTCCTTTGGGATCAATGAGCCAAGATCGTCCCCGACGAATAGCCATCACTCGCAAGCCAGTGACGATTGGAAGTTCGAATGCCGACAGGGGCCGATTGGCAAAGTGGGACCCGTCAGCGATCTCCACCCGATGAGAGATTTCTTCTGCTGCGGCCATATCGACAACAAGCTCGTGAGGAATCCCGAGACGCCTGGTAACTATTCGGGCAATATCAACCGCATCATTGCCAATTCGTTCAACCGCAGAGATGACTTGCAACACAGCAGACATTGCCTCGGCCTCGCGTGGGTTGCGGACCGCAATGACGCACAAGGTCCGCATGTCATGCACCAGCTCGCTGATCTCGCTCTCCAGACCATCAACCTCATCGGCCATGTCTGGATCGTCAAAGAAGACTGCGGCATAGGCTAGGTCCACCATCAGTTCGCTGGTGTCCTTGGCCTCGGCCAGCATTTCTCGGAGATTCTTGGTTTCCACAGTTTCCTATCTTCGCTGGAGAAGCAGTAGTAGCGAGCAAGTCAGTCGTTCTGAGCAAGTCAGTCTTGTGGGCGAGTCGGTCTTGATGATCATGTCACGCCCCAAACACTCACCGCTGAAATCAAGGTGAGCGCTCCGACAACATCGAGGGCAGCTGTGACCATGGGGATACCCATATTGTCCGGATCAAGACCAAACCGGACGACGGCCAACGTCCCGTAGTAGGCAACACCGAGTACGAAAATGGTGGCAACAGCTCCTGCGCTAAGAACCACCGCCAAAAGCATGGCGAACCCAGGTGAGTCACCGCCAAAGACCAGAGCAGTTCCCTCGGCCAACAAGACGAGAAAGACAAAAATTGGTGCCGCCAAGGCCAGAGTAAACCCCATGTCAGATCGAGCCGTTCCCCGAGGAATTAGAGAGGCCTCGACCAAACCAAGATGAACCTTGGTCGAAAGCCGGTTGGCCAGAATGCCGCCAAGCGCGCCAGCCGAACCAAGGTAGCCAGGCAAGAGCACCAGGAACACCCATGACAGACGACCCCCAGCAGCCTCAATGGCAGTCCCGGCAACGAGGCTCAGAATGCCGGCGGCGATGAGGACCGGGATCGACTCCAACACGATCCTCTTTGCCCGGTCCAGCGAGGAACGAACCAACAAGACGAGCCCAAGAACAACAAGACCGACCGCAACGGCGGCAATGGCGAACGTCAACCAACCGCGGCCAAGCAGCACCGTGGTCATCATGAGAGCAGGCAGCGTTATCACATCGCTGGCCGCAGTCACCATGGGAGCCGTCACATTGTCGAGGTCCCAGCCAAAGCGAGCCGAGGCAACAGTTAGCCCCAGAGCAACTCCAAGCACGACCACAGAGGCAAGCAAGCCTCCAACGACAGAAACCACGATGAAGTCACTGAATCCGATGGCCGCGACTCCAGTGTCAGACAGTGTTCGAGCGAAGAGCTCTGCGAACCCAGCCAGCCCCAGGCCAGCAGCCAGGGTGTTTATCAGGACTGCAATGAGATTCTCACCAAGAACCGAATCTGGTCGGAAGCTCCAACCGAATGTGCCGGTCTGGATTGCGGTGGAGAGTCGGCTACCCATCGGCCCAAAGACATTGCCCCGCAGTGCGATGGCGGACGGGATGAAAAGTAGGAGGCCGGGGAACGCATCGAACTGGCTTCGTCGCGAAGCCAAGATCAGTCCAGCAACAATACTGGCCACGGCCGAAAGTACGAGTGCTCCCAAGCTTTGACGAACGTCGGCCCGATCAGGGCCAAGGAATCCGCCCCGCAAGAGACCAGTGGAGGACAGTCGATTCCGGGGTCGCCATCCAAGACGCGAGCGAACCAGCCTTTGGCTGGAACGGCGAAGTCGGCGATCGGTCATGGCGGCATCGTAGCGAGGTGCCACGATCGCGGCCGAGGACCCAGCTACTCTCCATCCTCGTGTCCCCGAGGTGGTTCGTTCCAAAGTCAATATTCGTTTCTTGTGCTCTTTGCCTTGTTGTTGTTGGATGCGCCAGCGATGGTCGGGACCTGGCCGAGGCTCAGGACTGGCAAACAACGACGACTCGGCCGGCACCACCAACCTCAGCCCCCCCACAGGGCATCAGTGATTCTGGCCTCACCCTGTCCAGCCCTGACTTCGAGCCCGGTGAGTCCGCTCCTGCACTGGCACGCTGCGATGGTGTCAACGTCTTCCCCAACCTCAGGATCGAAAACGTTCCAGCCCGAGCAGTCGAGCTCGCCGTGACCTTGAGCGATCAAACTGATCCCGATCTACCGGTTCTGCTCTGGCTGATGGGTGGCATCAGTCCCGATCGGGATGTGTTGAAATCAGGCGTGCTACCTGCCGGAGCCTATGAAACCCTCAATGACTATGGCCAGTACGGCTGGGGCAACCCTTGCCTAGAAACCTTGGGGGAAGGCATGAGGGATCTGCAATTCAAGGTCTACGTGATGGAGCGTCCCGCCGATATCAGCGAGGGGGATCCCGGGAACGAGGCTTGGGACACCCTCGCCGCCAGTTCTGTCGACAACGCGACCGTACTCATGTCCATCGAGGGATCGGGCTAGCGTAAGAACAGATACCGGTCAGCTGAACCAAATCGACTTCTGGAGTACCAACAATGTCGAACAATTCTGTTCCCAAAGATGCCGCAATCTATGTCGCCGGCCACGGAGGCCTGGTTGGTTCTGCCATTCTCCGTCAGCTTGAGGCCAACGGGTTCAGCAACGTGCTCACTGCCACTCGACAAGATGTCGACCTGCGAATGCAGGCCGAAGTCAACCAGTGGTTTCAGACCAACCATCCCGACTACGTCTATCTGGTCGCTGGAACCGTTGGCGGCATCATGGCCAACTCCACCCGACCAGCCGAATTCTTGTACGACAACCTGATGATTCACGGCACCGTCATCGAGGCCTCTCGCCAGGTCGAGGTGAAGAAGCTGCTCTACCTCGGATCCAGCTGTATCTACCCACGCCATGCCACCCAACCGATTCGTGAAGATGCCCTTCTCACCGGTCCGTTGGAGCCAACTAACGAAGGCTATGCCCTGGCCAAGATTGCTGGCATCAAGTTATGCGGGGCCTACCGACGCCAGTACGGCTGCGACTTCATTTCGGCAATGCCAACCAACTTGTATGGGCCTGGCGACAATTTCGACCTCACGGCATCCCATGTGATCCCAGCCTTAATGCGCAAATTTCACGAGGCCAAGCTGGCAAACGAACCCGAGGTTTCAATCTGGGGAACCGGCTCGGCCATGCGAGAGTTTCTCCATGTCGATGATCTGGCAGCTGCTTGCCTTTTCCTGATGGATGGATACAGCGAAGAGCTGCACGTGAACGTCGGGACTGGTGAGGACCTGTCAATTCGGTCGCTGGCCGAAGCAATTCGCACCGTTGTCTACCCTGAGGCCATTCTCGTATTCGACTCCAGCAAACCCGATGGCATGCCTCGCAAGGTCCTGGATGTCGGCCTCCTTCATAGTCTTGGGTGGAAGCACCAGATCGAATTCCTCGAAGGACTCGAATCCACCTATCGATGGTTCATCGACCATCAAGACAGCGCCCGCGGACTTGACTAAACCAGATTCGATTGACACAAGTTCGGCTAACGCGCTACAGCGACAAGCCCGGGCAAACATCGATCGGCGCTACGCCAACCTGGACTTCGATCCGGAAAGCGTTCCGGTTTCAGCGGCGGCAACTGTCATGCTGCTTGAGGATCGGCCGGACCTGCATGTCCTTTTGCTGCGACGGACCCAGGGCGTCGTTTTTGCCCCCGACAACTGGGTCTTTCCTGGTGGCCGGGTCGACCCTGTAGATCACCAGGCCGACTTCGACGCCGTATGTTCGGGGCTCTCTGACAAGAAAGCATCCACAATGCTCGGAGTCAGCGACGGCGGCCTCGCCTGGTGGCTGGCCTGTTGTCGCGAAACCTTGGAAGAGGCAGGCCTTCTGCTGGTAACGGACACATCTGGCGTCGATGTCAACGCCTTGCGACATGCCGTGCAGAACGATGAGGGTGTCTTTGTCGATCAGCTGCTGAACAATGGCTTGAGCATCGACGCGGCAGCCATACAGGAAGTTGCCCGCTTCATCACCCCACCTGGTTCACCTCGTCGCTTTGATGCCCGCTTCTTTGTCGCCCGCGCCCCGGCGGGCCAAGAGCCGGTGCATGACGACGGTGAGATTGTCGATTGGGAATGGATTCGTCCCGCTGACGCCTTGGCACGGTGGCGAGCAGGCGAGTTCCAGATGATGTCACCGACCGTCCGGATGTTGGCCTGCCTGCTGCCCCATGTTTCAGCTGACTCGGTCATAGACATGGCCAACCTTCGCCTGCCGCCACAGCCCGTGCGAGTGGGCGACCCCGCACATGGCTACCACGTGCTGCTGCCGGGAGAAACCGGCTACGCCGAGGCCTCTACCGAGATCGAGTTTGGTGAAGTACGGCTTTGGAGCACTCCCGAAATGCCGTCCTCCGGACCAGACTCCTAGGTCCTAGTTGCTGTCGGACAAGAGCCTTGACTCGGCCTCATCACAGCGGTAGTCCTGCCGAGTCACCTCGGCCAGGAAGGCTTCAATCTCACTGGAGGCCGTGGCCCAGGTCACTGAGTCGTCATCAGTTGTGGTGGCAAAGACCAAACCGACAAGGCCCTCATCGGTGAACAAGCCTGATCCAGAATCCCCAGATGAGGTGGTTCCGCTAAGGCGGAAACCTTGCCTCTGGGATCGTTCGGAGCCACCGATCTCTGCCATATCTAACAGCACTGTTTTGGCAACTGTGACAATGACTGGGGCCGTACGAGTCTCAACAACGGCTTCGTCCCCAACGGCTGCGGCGGCAAAGTTCACCGGACCCAACTCATCATCGGCAATCTGGATCAGGGCCAGGTCTCGCTCGACATCGATGGCAACCACCTGACCGGAGTATCTGGCGTCCTGAGGGGTGGTGACAGCAATGGACGAGCTGCCAAGAACAACATGGGCCACAGTCAAAATCTGGCCTCCGCCGAGGGCAACCCCAGTTCCGTTGGTGTCTGATGCATGACCACATCCGGTTGTACTCAAGGCGTAGGACCGCTGCCAATCCTCAATAGCGAAGATGTGGGACAGCTCGCCGTCTGAGCCAGAGGCAATCGATAGGTCGGGGCTGCACGAGCTCAGAGTCAGGGAGCCGAACGAGGCCCATACGATAACCGCCATGCGTCGACAGGTACTACTGCGCTCCATCGTCAAATACTTGCGAGCAGACGAGACGATCCGATACGCGGCCCAAGTGTGGCAACGCCACCGCCTCATGTTTCCCTTCGGGATTGCATCATTTGCTGTGCTCGCAATTGTCGGAGTTCTGAGCGGTCTTGACGGGGTCATCCTGCCAACAGCGGTTGGTGCGGCAGGTGCATCGGTGGCAGTAACGGCAACCACATCCCACACCATTGTTGTTCTGACTGATCGAGAACTTGTCCTCTTGCGAGGGAGTCGGATCCGGGCCGTGGCAACGGGGCCACTCAAGCGACTGCCGGACTCCACCTTGGTACAACGAACGGGTGGTTCGATGATCGTGTCTGATTGGCGAATCGGAGAGTCTTCCTACAGCGCCAGTAAGGCCCATGAGCAACAGCTCACTGCCATGGAGATGGCGACTCGCTAACTCCAACTCACGCTGGTATCGCTGGCCCGGGCTATATATGACCCTAAGTAAAAACACGTGTGTGCGGCGCCAAACACCGCACACACGCAAGTTCGATGACGATCAAGCCAGGGTCCACCGCCCCGTTCGGGGCAATGGATCCACGGCACTAACTACTGAGCGGTCTGCTGGTTGAGGTAGGAACGCTCAGCCAAACCGTGCCACTCCGACACTCCGTCGCGGAACTGACGCCATGGGCCGAGAATCTCGGCGAACTTACCGTCTTCGGACGCAACCTTGTCCAAGACCGCTTCGGTCTCGGTCTTGAAGGCGGTCATCAACTCGGGTGAGAACTCGCGAATTTCGGCGAATCCCTTGATTTTCTGCAGGGCTTCGGGATTGAGAACGTCGTACTTGGCCACGGTGCGAGCATGGGCATTGGCGGCCGCATTCTCAATCGCTGCCTGGTACTGATCCGGGAGGTCGTTCCACTTGTCCAACGGGATCTGGACTTCCAGGGTGGTTCCTGGCTCCCACCAACCTGGGTGGTAGTAGAAGAGCTGGCTACCCAGCTCGTCCAGGCCGAGGATGAGGTCATCAACTGGTCCGACGAACTCGGCGGCGTCAATGGCCCCGGTTTCGATAGAGGTGAGGATCTCGCCACCAGCAATGGAGACTTGCTCGCCACCAAGGTTCGTGATGACCTGTCCGGCAAGACCGGGGATACGCATCTTCAGACCTTGAAGGTCAGCGACGGTGTTGATTTCCTTGGTGAACCAGCCACCCATCTGGCAGCCAGTGCCTCCGGCGGGGAATGAGATGATGCCGTGTTCTTCGGCGTAGAAGGCGTTGAGTATTTCTAGCCCGCCGCCCTCATAGAGCCAGGCGTTGTGTTGGCGCTGGGTCAGGCCGAACGGAACAGCAGTACCAAACTGCTGCACCGGGCTAAGGCCAACGTAGTAGTACGAGGCGGTATGCCCCATATCCATTCCGCCGTCACGAACGGTTGGCAGCACATCAAGGCCGCCAACAATTTCGCCCGCAGGACGGGCATTAATCTTGAACTTGCCTCCGGTAAGTCGGGAGACCTCGGTTGCGAACAACTCGGCGGCACCAAAGATTGTGACCAGGCCGGTTGGCCAGCTGGTTCCCATTTCCCACTCAAGGTCAGGGGTTTCCTGGTTGAGGGTTACGGTTTCGTCGTCATTGGAGCTATCGCCGCCACTGTCATCACCACCGTCGGACCCGGAGGCCTCACCACCACTACTACTGCTACCCGAGCATGCGGCCAGAACGGTCGCACTGGCGGCGACGCCGGCAACACCTACCCCGGCCTTGCTCAGGAATGAGCGTCGATTGAGGACATTTTCTTCTTCTGTTGTCATGTGCACTCTCCCATATTGGTGATGACAATTGCTTTGTTAGATCTTGAGATTGTCACTGCCAGGCAACAACTTCTTAGGCGGTCGAAAAGAGTTCCCAAGAGAACCGTGTGATTCCGGGGAACACGCCGAGCAGAACAAGGGCCACGCCCTGGAGAATCATGAAGGGGATTGCTCCCTTGTGAATGTCGGCGGTCTTCACTTCGGGCGGAGCCACACTCTGCAGATAGAACAGTGAGAATCCGACCGGCGGTGAGATGAAGGCCATGTTCAAGTTGACTGCCATCAAGACGCTGAACCAGATCTTGTCAAAGTTGGTGAACTCCAAGACTTCCATTGCTGGCACAAAGATCGGGACCACGATGAAGGTGATTTCCAAGAACTCCAGGTTCACGCCAAGGAGGAAGACGGCGATCATGGCCACCAGCACAAAGCCAAACTTGCCGCCGCCAATGGATGAGAGCCAATCACCCATCTGGTCTGAGCCCCCGAGCTGAAAGAACATCAGGCTGAAGAAGGTGGAGGAGAAAAGCAGGGTCATGACCAGGATCGTGATGTTGGCGGTTGAACGCCCGGCTTCGCCCATGGCCTTAGGCGTCAAGCGCCACTTTGGGGTGATGTGTTCAGCCCCCTCAGCAATCAGCAACTTGTCAAAGACCCAGTTGAGGATGCCAAGCAACAGGGCGCCAAAGACTCCGACTGCTCCGGACTCCGATGGTGTTGCCACCCCTTGGAAGATGGAGACCAGCACTCCAGCAATGAGAGCGAGGACGGGAACGATGGCAACCAGTCCTTCGGTGGCCAGCATCTTGCCGAAGTAGCTGATGAGGAACGAGATGACGAAGGTGATGGCAAAGGCGTAGAAGGCGATACTGGCGCTGATCAAGAGAGTGACCAGGGCAACAACACCGCCGAGAATGATCGCAATAAGCAGGGAGGCCTTTGCCCCGGGGTTGCCGACCAGCTGGCGTTCTTCAGGTGGCATGGCTGGGCCAAGCTCTGGCTTGAAGTACGAAACCGCGAGCACATAGATGACGTAGAGCAGGGACAGCATCAAGCCGGGAATCAAGGCTCCAGCGAAGAGGCCAAGGATGCCAACGCCAATTTGCTGGGCAAGCAAGATCAGAACAATGCTCGGGGGCAATAGCTGCGCCAGAGTCCCCGAAGCAACAATGGCTCCGGTTGCCAGTTTGTGGTCATAGCCAAGCCGGATCATCGCTGGCAGTGACAGCAGGCCCATGACAATTACTGTTGCGGCGACAACGCCAGTCGCCGCCGCCAGCAGGGTTCCAACAACGATTACTGCGGCTGCGACGCCCCCGCGTAGTGGCCCCATGATCATGCCAAAGGCATTGAGCAGGCGTTCGGCCACCCCAGAGCGTTCGAGTACGGCACCCATCAAGACGAAGAGGGGTACGGCCAGCAGTTCTGGATTTTCCAGAGTGCCAGCCCATTTCGAGGGCAGAGCGCCCAGCGTCTCCGGCTTGAAGTGGCCGGTGATGTCCCCGATCAGGGCGAAAGATAAGGCGGTTGATGCAAAGGAGAAGGCGACGTTGTAGCCAACCAGGATCATCACCATGAAGACGGCGAACATCAAGAGTGAGAGGAATACACCAAAATCCATGCGAGTTACTCCACCCTCAAGGGGGCGTCAGTTTCAGATATCTGGCCAAGCTCGTCTTCGCCGACAATGACGAAGCCGGTCTTGATCAGTTCAGCGAACACTTGTAATCCCCAGAAGATGAAGGCAATGAGGATAAAGGCCTGGATTGGACCAACTGCCAGCTGGTCAGCATCAGAGGATTGTTCCCAGGTTTCCCACACCCGCCAGCCTGATGGCCACACTCCTGACCGCTTCTGGCCCAGTGAAATAGCGGCATATCCCCTGAGCAACCGAAGCCCGGTGATGATGAAGGGCAATAACAAGAAGGCGTGAAGAACAAAGTCGAGCCAGGCCTTTGTCCGTTTGTGGAAGTTGGCCCACCAGAAGTCAATCCGAGGATTGATGCCAGCCTTGGTCCCGTAATTCACGCCGACGAGGAAAATCATGCCGAAGCTCATCCAGGCGAGTGAGGTCATCTGACCGATCAGGATGTCTTGGTCGAACCAGCTATTGGTGTAGCGGGTGATGACGTTGAACAACTGGAGAGCGAATACAACCCACGTCAATCGCCAAGCAATCGCGGCGCAGACCCCCGAGATTCGCTCGATGCCGTGTCGAACCGTGTCCAGTAAATCAAACGAGAAGGATGCGGCAAGGACTCCGGCAATGACGAGCCACTGCCAGGTGAGGTTGCCAAGGAGAAACTCGCTCCCCATGAGCGTGAGGATCACTGCCATGGAGGCATAGACCACGGCTACCCATCCGAGGGGATGGATTCGAGTGAACCAGGCAGGAAGCGAAGTCGAATCGCCCACTACGTCACTCTCTTGGTCTGTCATCCTGCTCCTCGGAGGCATTGTTCAGATTGCGGCTGGCACCGACGGGCGAAACCATAGTGCGACGTCCGTCACATTGAAAGCAGCAATTCGCCTCTCAGCGGGCCTCAGCGGCAGGGATCCGCTTCAGGAAGCGGTCAACAATTTGTGAGGATTTGCTGTTTTCCTTCTCAACCGACTGAAAGACACCCAACAACCGCTCGATTCAGAGGCCCAGAGCGAGTACCAAGACGTAGGCAGCAAACAGAATTCCAGCCCATCGGCGAGTTATTCCCCCCCGGACAAGGCCCAGTCCCAGGACCAGAAGACTGATTGCCATCATGACCGCTGCGCTGGCCATGACCGGTTCGGAAATCACTCCAGATCCGACGAGACCAGCAACGCCGCCAACGGCGAGGCTATTGAACACGTTCGAGCCAAGAACATTGCCGATAATCAAGGAAACCGACCCGCGCCGAGCACTGGCGACCGTGGTGGCCAGCTCAGGGATACTGGTGCCGATGGCCACAACGGTGAGGCCGATGAAGGCTTCGGAGGCGCCGAGACTCTCCGCAACCGTGGTCGCGCCACTTACCAGGAGCTGGGCGCCGACAACGACTCCAACCAGGCCAAGCAGTGTCCACAAGAAGACGGTTCGGAGCCGGTTCGGGCCTGAGTTTGTGGGATCCGGGTTGATCTCTTCCTTCTGGTCACCGCTGGCGGATGAGAACTCGGCCTCGGGCTCGACCGATGGACCGATGGCGATGACCGCTGCAGCCACCACCATGGCGACAAGGAGGACCACACCTTCCCACCTGGCCAGGTGGTCATCAATGATGAAGAGGCTGAACAAACCAGCAGCCGCCAACATGAGGAAGCCTTCTCGCCGCAGGGTCGCCCGCTGACCGGTGAGCGGGAGGATCAGGGCGCCGGTACCAAGAACCAGGGTCAGGTTGGCAGCGTTGGAGCCAACGATATTCCCGATGGCCAGGTCGATGGTGTCGCGCTGGGCCGAGGCCAGTCCACTGACGACCATTTCGGGCAAGGACGTCCCGAGACCAACAACCAGGGCACCGACAACCACCGGCGAAACCCCGAGTTGCTCAGAGATCTCTTCTGCTGCTTCCACTGCCCGATCGGCAGAGAAGGCAAGAAGCGCTATCCCAACAAGAATAAAGACCACGGCTAGAAACACTCAGATCATCTCCACTCCTGGTCATCGACATGCAGCAATCCTGACCCGTTTGGCCAACCGGCATCTCATGGTTGAGGCCGTTAAGGTATCGCCCGTTTCAGAGCCATGTGCCTCTTGTGGATTGTCTCGCTTCGTTCAGTCGCTCCCCATCACGGCTGATCCGCTGCCTGAGGCCGATCCATGGCCTTAGACTGCTTTGGTGCCCAATCATCGATCCGACGTTTCCGGTATCCCGACGATGATGATGCGCGGTGGAACCTCCAAGGGCCTATTTTTCCTGGCCGAGGATCTTCCCGAGGATCCCGCAGAGCGAGACGAATTGCTTCTGCGCTTGATGGGTTCACCCGATCCTCGACAAATTGATGGCTTAGGGGGCGCCCACCCGCTCACCAGCAAGGCGGCCATCGTGAGCTTGTCCACCGATACCAACCCAGACTCCGGCACAGATATCGATTACCTATTCCTCCAAGTCTCCGTTGATCAGGCCTTGGTCAGTGATCGTCAGAACTGTGGCAATCTGGTGGCAGCAGTTGGCCCCTTCGCCCTCGAACGCGGCCTCATCCCAATCTCCGAACTGGCACCGGTAGCGACCCATATGCGACATCAGGACGGTGCCAGAACGCAGCCCGGGGACGGAGATGACACGGTGAAAGTTCGGATTCGGCTGCTCAATACTGGTGGAAGAGCGGTAGCGACCGTCCCGATTGATCCACAGACTCAAACCGTGCGATACCAAGGATCGACCTCCATCTCCGGAGTTCCAAGAACAGCAGCCAGAATCGATCTGGACTTTGACGACACCATGGGGTCCAGTTGCGGATCACTATTTCCCTCAGGCAATGCCCGCGATGAGATCGATGGGGTCCAAGTCACGATGATCGACAATGGCATGCCCGTGGTCATTCTGACTGCGGCCAGTGTCGGGATTGCGGGAACAGAATCGCCAGATGATCTGACAGCCGATGATGGTCTGCGGAACAAGCTCGAATCGATCCGCGTCCAGGCGGGCCAGATCATGAACCTGGGCGATGTTGCGGACGCCACTATCCCCAAGTTGACCATGGTCTCCCCTCCCACCGGGACAACCAGAGACCAGGCCATCCTGAACACCCGAACCTTCATCCCTCATCGTTGCCATGATGCCATTGGCGTACTCGGCGCCGTGTCGGTTGCTACTGCTGTCCAGGTCGAGGGGACAGTCGCCCACCAGACGGCGGCCGCTGAGTTAACTGAGGCGGGTACAGGCCAACGTGAGAACGACCAGGATGTCATAACCATTGAGCACCCAACCGGAACCTTCGATGCGACTGTCCGAGTCACAAGTGGTTCGGGGCACGGGGTTGCCGATCTCGTCGTAGAGCGCTCTGGTATTGTCCGGACCGCCCGCAAGTTGATGGATGGCGTAGCTTTCCCCTACCAGCCGAACGACAGGACTGGTTAATGGCTACCAAGAATCCTGCTCATCTGACCGCGCCTGAGCCAACGGTCCCGGGCCCGATCAAGAATCCCTCGGGCCCAACGGCCTTCACTCCTCCCCCACTTGCTTGTGACGCCCACTGCCACGTCTTTGGTCCCGGACACACCTTCCCCTTCTCCCCCGACCGGACCTATACCCCGCCCGATTCTGGTATTGACAAGTTCGAGCTGCTCCAAGAAACCCTTGGCTTGGAACGAGCTGTCTTCGTCCAAGCCAGCTGCCACGGCACCGACAACTCCGCCATGGTCGAAGCCCTTCGCCGTGGCAAGGGCCGCTACGCCGGCGTCGCCATGATCGATGAGGCATTCAGCGATGCCGATCTGCAAGAGCTGCACGAGGCTGGAGTGCGAGGAGCACGTTTCAACTTTGTTGCCCACCTCGGTGGTGCTCCAAAGCTGGATGCGTTCTGGAGTCTCGTCGGTCGGGTGGCCAAGCTCGGCTGGCACATCGTTCTGCACTTCGACGCCAAGGACTTACCGTCTTACTCATCCCTGCTAGCTGACATGCCGGTCCCCTACATCATCGACCATATGGCTCGCGTGCCCGCTTCTGAGGGCGTTGAACAAGCTGCTTTCCAATACTTGCTCGGTCTGATGGAGTCTGACCAGAACTGTTGGGTAAAGATCTCCTGCGCCGAGCGGTTAACCGATGGCAAGGTCGCTCCCTTTGACGATGTCATCCCGTTCGCCCAAGCCTTGATTGCCACGGCACCCGATCGAGTCTTGTGGGGAACCGATTGGCCCCATCCAAACATGGCCGTCATGCCCGACGAAGGAGAATTGCTGGATCTCCTCGCCCTCTACGCTCCGGACGAAGAACTGCGCAACAAGATCCTGGTTCAAAACCCAACCACCTTGTACGACTTCAGCGAGTCAGATCAACCACTCAGCGAGCCAAGCACTTCGTGAGCAAACGCCGACCACCACTCTGGTTCATCTTTTCCATCACCATCGCCGGCGTTCTGGCTGGCACCTTGCTGAGTCCAAATATTCCGGACATCTTGGCCGAGTTCGACCAGCCGGAATCAATGGCTGGACGACTGGTCGCCAGCGCGGCCTTTCCCGGAATCTTCATCGCTCCAATAGTCGGCATTGCTGCGGACCGGATCGGTCGACGCAAGGTCCTCTTGCCCTGCCTGGTGCTTTTTGGGTTGGCCGGTATCGCCTCAGCATTCGCACCGACATTCAACTGGCTGTTGGCCAGCCGGGTCATCCAGGGCATCGGCGGCGCAGGACTGATCAACCTGGTCGTTGTCATGATTAGCGATCACTGGACCGGCAGCGAGCGCACCGCCCTCATCGGGCAGAACTCAGCCATCCTGACCATTGGGTTGGCCCTCGTCCCGTCCTTCTCTGGGGTTCTTGCCCAAGCAACGAGCTGGCGCTGGGCCTTGGCCTTCTCCGGCCTGGCCTTGCCAGTGGCAGCTATTGGGTACAAGGTCTTGCCTGCAGTCGAAGACCGGTCAGATCGAACCCTTGGTGATCAACTCCGAGTCACCATGGTTGCACTACGGCAGCCAGTGATTGTCGCCGTCATGCTTTCGACATTCCTTCTGTTTGTGGTCATTTTCGGGGTCTTCCTCACTGTCTTGCCCGTCCACCTCGAGCAGGAGTTCGGCCTTGGACCGGCAGCACGGGGACTGGTCTTGTCAACACCAGCCATCGGGTCGACGATTGCTGCGTTCAATCTTCGCCGTGCCCGCAGCCGGTTCTCCATTCGAACCATCCTGGTCGGCTCGGGACTATTGATCTCCGTCTCTGCCTTGCTCGTCGGGTTGGCACCGACTGTGCTCATGGTGGTGATGGCATCCATCATCTACGGCCTAGGTGAAGGCCTGAACATTCCTGGCCTCCAGGACGTGATGGCCAGCTCGGCTCCAGCCGATCAGCGGGCCTCGGTCATGGCAAGTTTCGTCATGTCCATCCGGATCGGGCAAACCGTTGGCCCAATTGCTGCAGCTGCCTTGTTCGCGGCAACATCGACCACTACGGCCATGATGGTTGGTGCTGTGTTGTTCACCGTGGTAACTGCTGGCTACCAGTTCGGACCAATCGACGAAGAACGGATTGAGCGAGCAGCGATAGCAGGATCTCAGGACCACTAGCAGTTAGCGACGAAGAGCCTCAGCCAATGCGGTGACCTCGTTGGCTCGGTAGGGGTTTCGCATGGAGAAGACAATCAGGTCGACTCCTGCTTCGCCGAACTGGTTGGCCTGATCGACCAGGGCAGGAAGGTCGCTGTCCTGGCTAAGCGCCAGGTGAATCGAGCGTCGAATCTCTGACGGGTCACGACCAACATCAGCACAGTGGGCATCAACCACATCACTGAGTTCTTTCCAGGCCGCCGTGTCGGCGGGGAAGGTCATGTCCCAGTGATCAGCAAACCGAGCCACCGTCTTGAGCATGCGCTTCTTACCCTTGGCCCCGATCACGATCGGGATGGAGTCTTGGACTGGCTTTGGCTCACAGCGGGCATTCGCCAGTTGGTAGTACTTGCCATGGAAGGTGGTGTGCTCTTGGGACATCAGCATCTTGATGACCTCCACCCCTTCGTCAAACCGGTCACAGCGTTCCTTGATGGTGCCAAGGGGAATGCCATAGGCCTCAGACTCTGGTTCCATCCAGCCAGCACCAAGGCCGAGCATGAAGCGTCCGCCGGAGATGTGGTCAAGGGTGATGGCCATGTTGGCGGTGACCGCCGGGTGGCGGTAGTGCATGCCGTTGACCATGGACCCGATGTGAATACGAGAGGTCGCTTGGGCCAATGCCGCCAGCATTGTCCAACCCTCCAAGCACGTCCCATCAAGCGGCTCAGTCAGGGGGTAGAAGTGGTCGAAGTTCCAGGCCGACTCGTAGACCTCGGCCTCATCGGCTGCTCGCCACACATCCAGGTACTCCTGCCAGGTGCCGTGTTGCGGAGGAGTTTTGATTGCGTATTCGACCATTCCCCGATCCTATTCCCGTACTGACACCGGCAGGTCCTCGATATACGTGCTTTGCCGGTACCAGAAGGGATGCTTGGTGGGGCTAGAGGTCCGTTGCGGTGTCCAAGTACTGCACGCCATAGTCTTCCAGCCGCTTGCGGTGCCCGTAGAAGTCCAGGCCAAGCTCACCGGCTGCCAGCTTGGCCCGGGTGCCTTCTTCTCTGGCCACTCGGGCCTCGGATTGTTCCAAGGCCCAAGCAGCCTCGGCTCGGGCAACGACAACAACCCCGTCATCATCCGCAGCAATGACATCACCAGGATTGATGACCTGCCCATTGATGGCAATCGGAATATTGACCGAACCGGGAGTGTCTTTCACTGGTCCCTGACACGAAATGTGTCGGGTCCACACGGGGAAACCAAGCTCATTCAGGTCAGCAATATCACGGACCCCGGCCCCCATGATCAAGCCGCGGACACCTCGTGTCATCAGCGATGTCGCCAGCAAGTCTCCAAAGAGGGCCGTGGTTGATGGAGCCGTCGTGGTCACCACCAGGACGTCACCCTCTTGACACATCTCGATGGCGGCATGGATCATCAGGTTGTCACCTGGGTGGGCCAGTACCGTGACCGCGGTGCCTCCAATACGGGCAGCGCTTTGGATCGGGCGAATGTCTGGTCCGAGGAAGCCCCGACGGCCTATGGCCTCATGCACGGTCGACGAACCGGTGGCACCAATGGCCGCAGCTACTCCCGCATCTGCTCGCTCGATAGTGCGAATCACCACATGGCGGTTTTGTATTGGTCCAGTCATGACGAAGCCTCATCCAGATAGCCGGAGTTAAGGAAATGATTGAGCCGAGGGAACACTCGGCGGGCGTTGTCTTCGAAGATTAACTGGCGTTCCTCCACGGTTAGCAAGGCCGCCTCGACGTATCGCTTGGTGTCGTCGTAGTACTCACCTGACTCCGGGTCGATACCCCGCACTGCGCCAACCATCTCCGAAGCGAACAGGATGTTCTCTGGCGGGATCACCGATGTCAACAAATCGATCCCTGGCTGGTGATAGACGCAGGTATCGAAGTAGATATTGTTCAGCAGTTGCTCAACGGTGGAGAACCTCGGCCCAGCACCAGCGTCAGCTTTGAGTTGAGAGTCTTCGGCCATTCCCTTGAATCGACCCCAGTGGTAGGGCACCGCTCCTCCCCCATGGGGGATGATCCAGCGCATGGTCGGGAACCGTTCGAACAAGCCCGAAGTCATCGCCTGCATGAAGGCCGTTGTGTCCGCGCCAAGGTAGTGCGAACCCGTGGCGTGGAAGTTGTCGTTGCAGACCGAACTGACGTGCACCATGGCCGGCACGTCGAGGTCGACCATGGCCTCATACAGCGGATACCACGACTCATCATCCAGCGGCTTACCCGTCCACCAGCCACCGGAAGGATCTGGGTTGAGGTTGCAACCAATGAAGCCCATTTCTTCCACACAGCGGCGAAGCTCGGCCACCGAGGTAGTCATGTCAACACCAGGTGACTGGGGCAAGGCACAAACTGGAGCGAAGTTCTGGGGGTAGAGATCACACACCCGGCGAATCAATTCGTTGGTGTGCTGGGTCCAGAACTTGCTGGTGTGTTCATTGCCGACATGGTGGGCCATCCAACTTGCCCGGGGCGAGAAGATGGTCAGATCGGTGCCACGCTCTCGTTGCAACTTGAGCTGAGCCCCTTCCAAACTGTGGCGGATCTGCTCGTCGCTGATCTCGATCGAACCCTTGGACCCAACGGTTGCCGGATCATTGGCCAGGGCAGCCTTCTGAGCTTCGCGATACTCACCCAAGGGCGCCGGGGCCGTAGTGTAGTGGCCATGACAATCGATGATCAAGAGGAAACCCCCACGGTATTTAAGCCTCGTTCCATCTGGTCGATGGAGGCCATCACCGGCAGGCACTGAGCAACGCTGGCGTTTGGTTCGCGTCCCTCGGCAATAGCAGCAAAGAACTCTCGGTTCTGGATCTCGATGCCATCAGTGAGATCTTGACCATCGGGGCCAACAACCACGCCAGACAGGTCGACTGGCTGATCGTTACCGTCAATCAACTCGTCGTAGCGAGCGATATAGGTTCCGTTGTCACAGATGTAGCGGAAGAAGGTGCCGAGCGGACCCTCATTGTTGAACGAGAGCGACAAGGTACAGAGCTGATCGTTCTCGCTTCTCAGACCAATGGACATGTCCATGGAGATGCCGAGATCGGGATGGACCGGACCTTGCTGGGCCCAAGCGGAAACAGTGGGCACGCCGGTCTGGTACTGAAACAGGTCAACGGTGTGACAGGAGTGATGCCACAACAGGTGATCGGTCCAGGTTCGAGGCTTGCCCAAGGCGTTCTTGTTCTCCCGGCGGAAAAAGAAGGTATTGACAACCAGATGTTGCAAGGTCAACTCACCAGTAGCGACGCGTTGGTTGATCCACTGGTGACTGGGGTTAAATCGACGGGTGTGGCACACCATTGCCGTCAGCCCGGACTTCTCTTGGGCAGCAACCAGGGCCTGGGCATCGGCCAGGGAGTCGGACATGGGGATCTCTACCAAGACATGCTTACCCGCCTCCAACACCTGGATGGCTTGGCTGGCGTGGATCTGGGTTGGTGTGGTCAAGATGGCGGCATCGACCCCGTCTTGAGCCAAGCACTCGGCCAGATCCAGCGACCAGTGGCCAACCCCAAACTCTTGGGCGAAGGCAGCAGTGTCAACGGCGAGGCCACCGGCAACCGAAACAATCTCGACCCCATCGATGCGGGCGAGGGCGGCCGCATGCTTGCGGGCGATTGCCCCTTCGCCAGCCAGAACTACTCGCATCTCAGACACTCCAACCTTGTCTTACTCACTCAGTCGTTTGGTTGGCCACTCAGATAGGGCCGGACTGACTCGGCCGATTGTAGACAGTAATCGTGGGCGAGAACTAAGGTCGTTTCATGCAGACCAACCCTCCAGGCTCATTGCCGCCCAAGGATTATGAGAGCATTCCTGGAACCTATGTGTTCGACGGGCAACGATGCCGCGATGGATACGCCCTCAACATGTTCTGCATGTCACTGGCCCAAGAATCAAACCGTGAGGCCATGCGCGCTGACGAAACTGCATATCTGGACCAGTGGGACTTCACCCCCGAACAACGCGAATCAATCGAGAAGCGACAATGGCTTCGCATGCTGCAACTTGGCGGCAACGTCTACTACACCTTCAAACTGGCGGCCTATGACGGCATGACCTTCCGCCACCTGGCTGCTGGTATGACGGGAGTAACCATTGAGGAATTCGCCGACATGATGACCAGCGGTGGTCGCTCCATCGAAGGCAACCGAACAACGGGTGGTGAAAGCAATGGCTGAGATCATCGCTGGAGTCGGCACCTCCCACGTACCGGCGGTTGGCGCGGCCATGGACAACGGCATGACCCAAGACCCGATCTGGGCGCCCTACTTTGACAAGGTCGAACCAGCCCGAGAATGGATAGCCAAGACCAAACCCGATGTCTGCATCATCGTCTACAACGACCACGCATCGGCTTTTTCGCTCGAACTCATCCCGACCTTCGTGATTGGCACGGCACCAAGCTTCATACCCGCCGATGAAGGATTCGGGCGACGCAAGGTTCCGACCGTGCAAGGCCATCCCGACATGGCCTGGCATCTGGCTGAATCACTCATCCTGGCTGAGTTCGACATGACCATCGCCAACAAGATGGACGTCGACCATGGACTGACCGTGCCGTTGTCGGTCATGTACAACCAGCCGGACGAATGGCCATGCAAGGTGATTCCGCTGTGTGTGAATGTGGTCCAGTATCCGCCACCAACCGGAAATCGCTGCTTCAACCTTGGCCGGGCCATCCGAGCAGCAGTGGAGTCCTTCCCCGGCAATGAACGAGTCGTGATCTTCGGTACCGGCGGCTTGTCCCACCAACTGCAGGGCGAACGAGCCGGACTCATCAACACCGAGTACGACAACGCGTTCCTTGACCGGATCGTGGCTGATCCTGTCGCCCAGTCCAAGATCAGCCATACCGAATACATGCGTGAGGCCGGGTCAGAGGGCATCGAGATGGTGATGTGGTTAGTAATGCGTGGCGCGCTGGATGAACACGTTGATGAGATCTACCGAGCCACCCATGTTCCGACTTCCAACACCAGCAATGGCCTGCTTATCCTGGAAAACTCCATCAACTAGGCACCCCAACCTGACCCCATCTGCTTGATGACAAAGAGTGACTCACGCCACCCCGCGTGGGCATTAAACCGCCTGGGCCGCGATTGCCAGTAGCCTCATGCGGTTCGTTGGCAAGAGGTCAACCGACTGTCCAACTGGTCAACTGTCCCGCAAGTCATCTGACTGGCTGGATACTAAACCCGGCCCGAACGATCATCACAAACTCACTTCAGTAGGTACCGCCATGGCTGCTCAGCGCGCCGAACTTCGAAATATCGCCATCGTCGCCCACGTCGATCACGGCAAGACCACCCTGGTTGACGCCATGCTCCAGCAAACCGGGTCCTTCCGGGCAAATCAGGACGTGGCCGAACGGGTCATGGACTCCGGCGACTTGGAACGGGAAAAGGGCATCACCATCCTGGCCAAGAACACCTCCGTTCAGTACGAGGGGACCACCATCAATGTGGTCGACACTCCTGGTCACGCCGACTTCGGCGGCGAGGTCGAACGAGCCCTCACCATGGTGGATGGCATCGTCTTGTTGGTTGACGCCGCTGAGGGTCCCCTTCCCCAAACCCGATTCGTTCTTCGCAAGGCGTTGGCCCGTGATTTGCCCGTCATCCTGGTCATCAACAAGGTCGATCGCCCCGATGCCCGAATCAGCGAAGTTGTTGATGAGGTTTACGAACTCTTCTTCGACATCGATGCGCGAGACGATCAGGTTGACTTCCCCATCTTGTACTGCGCAGCCCGCGACGGCTGGGCCTCAACCGATCCCGATGTGAAGGGCACCGACCTCGATCCCCTGTTCAAGGCTTTGCTGGAGCACATGCCTGCCCCGTCCTATGAAGAGGGCCATCCGCTTCAGGCTTGGGTTACCAACCTGGACGCTGACCCCTATGTTGGCCGGCTCGCCATGTGTCGAATCGTCAACGGCAACCTCAAGAAGGGTCAAGCCTTGGCCCTTAGCCAGGTTGATGGCACCATCAAGAAGGTCAAGATCAACGAGCTCTACCTCACTCATGCTCTCACCCGGGTTCCATCCGATGAGGCTGGCCCCGGCGACCTGGTTGCTGTTTCTGGTATTGAGGACATCCTGATCGGTGAGACCCTGGTCGACCCCGAAGATCCTCGACCAATGCCAGTCATCAAGGTTGACGAGCCAGCTCTTTCCATGACCATTGGTGTGAATACTTCGCCGCTGGCTGGCAAGGAAGGCAGCAAGGTTACTGCTCGGATGATCAAGGATCGTCTGGACAAGGAACTGGTCGGCAATATGAGCCTCCGGGTGCTCAACACCGAGCGTCCCGACACCTGGGAAGTCCAGGCCCGAGGAGAGCTTCAGCTGGCCATCCTGGTGGAACAGATGCGCCGCGAAGGTTTCGAACTCACCGTTGGCAAGCCTCAGGTCGTGACCCAAGAGATCGACGGCAAGGTACATGAGCCGGTCGAACGAGTCACCATTGACGTGCCCGAAGAACATCTCGGAGCAACCACCCAGCTCCTGGCCGCTCGCAAGGGGCGCATGGAGAACATGATCAACCATGGCACCGGCTGGGTTCGCCTGGACTACCTGGTTCCGTCCCGAGGACTCATTGGTTTCCGAACCGAGTTCCTTACCGAGACTCGCGGTACTGGTGTTCTTAACCACACCTTTGAAGACATGGAACCATGGTTCGGTGAGCTTCGGGTTCGTCACTCCGGTTCGCTGGTTGCTGACCGCCAGGGTCCAGTCACTGCCTATGCCCTCATCAGCTTGCAGGAACGCGCAGCCATGGTCGTCGTCCCAACCACCATCGTCTACTGCGGCATGATCGTTGGGGAGAACAGCCGATCAGAAGACATGGACGTCAATGTCTGCAAGGAAAAGCAGCTGACCAACCACCGAGCTTCTTCGGCCGACAACACTGTCAAGCTCACACCGGCAAAGATCTTCTCACTGGAGCAGTCGCTGGAGTTCATTGCCGATGACGAATGCGTCGAGGTGACGCCGGAGAACATTCGCTTGCGAAAGAGCGATCTTGACCCGGTCGCTCGGGCCCGGATTCTCAAAGCCAGAAAAAGCGCAAAGGCCGAGGCCAAGAGCTAGTACTGGACCAGGATCGGATCGCTCCTGGGAGGTGACTCCTAGGAGCTTGGAATCAGAGCCGCCAAGGGAATATCACACGTATCGAGAATGGTGAGAACCTCGGAAATAGCCGGGTCACTTGTGTCGATATCACCGTTGGCTAGCCCCAGTTGGGCGAAGCTCACGAACTGTTCAGCCGTCAAGCTCTTCAGGAAGCACTCGGCCTGTTCCACACTGACACCGGGCACCTCAGACATGAACCCCTCAACAACGAGGTCAAGCCCAGCCTGGGTCTCCATGAGGGTCACCGCTAGCTGAGCGTCGGCCAAGGAGATGCCGCCGGCTGACTCCATCTCGCCGGCAGGCTCTGAGCTATCGGCATCCTTGTCAAGGCCACATGTCTCCTGGTCATAGTCATCGACGGCGTCTTGGGCTGCTTCCCACTCAGGCTTGGTTGGCCGATCATCGATAGCACTGCTGGCCAAGATGAGATCGTAGTCGTACTGTTCCACCAGCTGGACAAAGCTGTCGATCTCTTCCTGTACAAGAACGAGATCGGGCTTAATTAGGGGGTCTGCCACCCCAATAGCTTCGCCTAGCGATACCTGCAGATCAACGAAGAATGCCTCTAGCTTCGCCGGATCACCCGGGCCATCACCTTCAAAGAAGGCATCACCGTTTGCTTCGTTCAGGATGGCCAGCTCGCAGTACCGATCGACATCAACAACCGGTGCCGTGGTGGTGGTCGTCGCCTCAGTGGTGGTGGTAGCCGTATCAGCTGCTTCTAACTCCGAAGCCACTTCAGCCTGAGTGGACCCTCCGCAACTGGCGGCGAACAGGGCCAACGCAATCGTGAGAGAGGTTCCGCGAACTATCTGGATTCTTTGCATAGGCATAGGGTAAGTATTGACCAAAACGACCGCGAAACGAGGTCGGCAACGGTCACCGGAAGTCACGACTCATCCGTGTTGTTCCGAGCAGCAATGACTCCAGTCGTTCGGCCACAATATTGACCACCTCACCTTGGCGTTCGCAGCGACCACGGACAAGAAGGGCTGGTGCTCCTTGAGCTTGCTTGCGGTAGCGGGCCCAGCACCCGACTGAGACCACAATATTGATCAGACCGGTCTCATCCTCTAGCCCGATGAAAGTGACCCCTGATGCGGTTGCTGGGCGTTGGCGATGGGTGACAACACCGCCAACCAGCACCTTCCTATTGTGTTCAACCAGGTGCAGATCCTCGGCGGCAATGACTCCATAACTGGACATTTCCGCTCGGATGAAGACCGTCGGGTGCCCATCGGGGGCAATACCGGTTGCCCACAGGTCAGCCAGGGCTTCTTCTTGCTTACTCATGCCTGGTAGCTGCGGGGCATTGACTCCGGTCACGATTCCCGCCAACTTGTCAGCCCCTCCTTGCACCACAGCGCCAGCAGTCCACAGTGCTTGACGCCGTCCCTGCACTGTCTGCCTTGTTGTCTTGCCTCCGGTCAAAGTTGCCGTCTCGGAACCAAGGCGATCAAAACATCCGGCAGTAGCCAATGCCTCCAGCTGTTCCTTGCTGACCCCTGTCTTTCTGGCCATATCTTCAATGGAGGAGAACGGCTGACTGGCAGCAATCTTCTTGGCCATTACATCCGAGATGGTCCGGACCGAGTCAAGACCAAGGCGGACCGCCCAGTCATGGTCTCGGCGTTCTTCTTCAATCCCTTTCGCTCCCTTGACTCGGATTGGCAACGGCGCCAACTCGTCACCAAGGTGAATGAGGGATGCTTCCGCTTCTGAAGCGTTGATGTCAGGCGGCAGAGTATGCACGCCATGTCGTCTAGCGTCTTGCACCAGCGAATGGGGTGAATAGAAACCCATGGGCTGGGCCCGCAGCAAGGCAGCGCAGAAGGCCGCCGGGTAGTGCAGCTTGAGCCATGACGAGGAATAGACCAGGTAGGCAAAGCTGATGGAATGACTCTCGGGGAAGCCATAGTTGGCAAAAGCAACCAGCTTGTCCCAGATCAGTTCTTGGATGTCTGGGGTGACTCCCCGTTCGCTCATTCCCCAACAGAGCCGTTCCTTGAGTTCTTCCATTCTGGCTCTGCTTCGTTTGGAACCCATTGCTCGCCGGAGCTGGTCAGCTTCGGCCGGTGAGAATCCCGAAATGTCGATGGCCATCTGCATCAGCTGCTCTTGGAACAGGGGGATTCCAAGCGTCTTCTCTAACGAAGGTCTCAGCAGGGGATGTAGGTAGGTGACGGGCTCTTGGCCGTTACGTCGCCGGATGTAGGGGTGGACTGAGCCGCCCTGGATTGGGCCGGGACGAATCAGGGCAATCTCGACCACCAGGTCATAGAACGTTCGTGGGCGAAGCCGAGGCAGGGTTGACATTTGGGCCCGCGACTCGACCTGGAATACGCCGACTGAGTCCGCGTGACACAACATGTCATAGACCCCGTCTTCTTGAGGAATCATCGCCAGGTCAATGTCGGTTTGGTGATGCTCAGCAATCAGATCAACGCAATAGTGCAGGGCCGACAACATGCCAAGGCCAAGCAGATCAAACTTCACCAGGCCAGCAGCAGCACAATCGTCCTTGTCCCATTGCAGAACGGTTCGTCCTTCCATCCGACCCCACTCGACCGGGCAGACCTCGATCACTGGACGATCACACATGACCATGCCACCAGAGTGGATCCCCAAGTGTCGGGGCAGGTTCTCAAACTGGGCAGACAGTTCAGCGACATCATCAGGCAAGTCTGAGCCTTCGGTGCCGGAGTTGATCCGCCGTCCCCAACCACTCACCGATTTGGCGAATGCGTCTTGCTGACCTTGGGCATAGCCCAACGCTTTTGCCGCGTCTCTGACCGACGACTTGGCTCGATAGGTGATGACGTTGGCCACCTGGGCGGCGTGGCGCCGACCATGCTTGTCATAGACATACTGGATGACTTCTTCCCGGCGGTCCGATTCAATGTCCAGGTCGATGTCAGGTGGGCCATCTCGTTCCGGGGCAAGGAACCGTTCGAACAATAGGCCAAGCGACACCGCATCAGCCTTGGTGATTCCCAACACAAAACAAACCGCGGAGTTCGCCGCCGATCCTCGACCCTGGCACAAAATGTCGCTGCGGATACAGAAGTCGACGATGTCCCACACCACCAAGAAATAGCCAGCGAACCCCAGGCGCTCGATCAGATTGAGTTCGTGATCCAGCTGCTTCCAAGCCCCAGGAACCCACTCACTACCACGCGGTCCATAGCGCTTCATCCCGTGTGCTTCGACCAGATGCCGAAGCAAACCCATCTCGCTGAGTCCATCCGGGCAGGGGAACGGGGGCAGCTTTGGGGCCATCAGCGACAGATCAAAGGCACATGCTCGACCAAGTTCGGCCGCCCGCTGCACCACACCGGGGTAGCGAGCGAAGCGTCGAGCTTGCTCACTGCCCGAGCGGAGGTGAGCGCCGCCAGCAGCTGGCAGCCAGCCTTCGATCTCATCCAAGGAACGCCGAGCCCGCACCGCGGCCAGGGCCGAAGCGAGTTGTCGACGGCCTGGCGTGGCGTAGTGAACGTTGTTGGTGGCAACAATGTCGACGCCGGCCCGAACGCCAAGCTGGACCAGCGCATCATTTCGGGCGCTGTCCAGAGGTGCTCCTTGGTCCCAGAGTTCGACCACAATATTGTGGCGACCGAAACGGTCCATTAGACGATGAAGTTCTCGTTCGGCTCCTACCGGGCCCTCTCGCTCAAGGGCCCGAGGCACTGCTCCTTTTCGACAACCAGTCAGCACAACCCAATGATCGACGTCTCCTGGCTGCAACCAGCGTTCGAGGTCACCCATCGACATTCGTGGCGCACCCTTTTCGCCCGCAAGTTGGGACTCACTAATCACTCGGGCCAGGGCGGCATAACCCTGGGGATCACGAGCCAGAACCAGGAGGTGAGTGCCGTCTGGGTCGGCTTGCCCGGGACGAATGTCAAGCTTGTCAATGGTGAGCTCGGTTCCAAAGATTGTCGGTAACCCAACCGCTCGGGCCGCCTCGGCAAAACGAACCACTCCATAGAACCCGTTGTGATCGGTGAGAGCCAGCGCTTCCAGGCCAAGCCTTGCTGCTTCTTCGGCCAGTTCTTCAGGATGGGAAGCACCATCAAGAAAGCTGAAGGTCGAATGACAATGCAGTTCGGCGTAGGGAACCGTTGAGCCGGTTCTGGGTGGTAGCGGGGCAGCGGGAGCGGGAGGGACGTACGGGCCGCGTGTACGCGACCAGGCAGGGCTGTCTCCGCCATCACCTTCTAGTGGAACATCACCCTGATCAGAACGCTCACGACCATCACTTGACCGTGTGGTTGGACCATCAGACAGCGCCTTTGGCTTACCAGACAGCGCCTTTGGCTTGTCAGAGAGTGTTGCTTGGAGATCTCGCCAGGAGATCGGTGGATTACCCCAGCCCATTCCACACCATACCGAACATTTGTTCGATCATGCAATGGGAACCTTTCCCATGCCAAGATCGTCTTAGACATGTCCGGGTGATCTTGGTGTTCAGGGCAGGCCGAATTACGCCGATAACTGGAGGCAGAATCGGCCAAGCAAGACGTAGTGGGAAACAGATGAGGAGCAAAATGTGAACGACACAACTAGACAATCAGTGCTTCAACTTGCTGCCCTTGGCTTGATCACGTTTTCCCTTGCGGGATGCGGAAGCGACGAAGCAAGCGTTCCTCTAGCCCAAACATCAAGCTCAGCACCGGCCAACTCGACAACAACGGCACTGGCCAATACCTCTTCCTCCACCACATCAACAACGGAGGAGCCAGCGATCACGACCTCGACCGCTCCCCCACCAAACACGAAACCATGCTTGCCTGGTGCCGAACCAGTTGAGGGGGCCGAGTACCGGGTCTTCAACGTCAAGGACGACGATGTGCTCAATATCCGTGAGCTACCTGGCCACAAGACAGCAAAGGTCGGCGCTCTCGGACCGAACACCTCAGGTCTTCGCCCTACTGGTGCATGCCGTGTGGTGGGCACCGGCGCCTGGTGGGAACTGGACACAAGTGGGACCGGCGCGTGGGTGAACTCAAAGTTCCTTACCACTGGCTGAGGTCAGAGAATCAGAGCCAGAGAATCAGAGCCAGAGAGCTTTGCGGCAACGAACAGTCACCGGAAATTCTCTAGGGCAAGAAGGCCCAGACAGCGAGCAAGGGGGCGAACATCGACAGGCCAAGCAACATCATGGAGGAGCTGATGGAGACTCCACGCATAGTCGTCAGAGTCTCCGCCGAGCTATAGGAAATGGATCCGGTCCAACCATTGACCGGGCGGCTTTTGTCCTCAGGAACAACCTGATCACGAATGGCAGCCAGGACCACAAACCAGACCAGCAAGATCAAAGAAAGCAAAACCAAGGTCAGGCGGTGACCGGTGTAGAGGAATCGCAGTCCTGCAGCAACATAGGCAACATAGGTGAGCTGACTCATGCCTCCATAGTCGGCAGATCAACAGGTCAGATGAGCAGATCCGGCAGTCAGCCGTCGCAGTTGGTGGGGAGTCCAACAACCGCAACGACTGAGAGTATTAATCGCCCTGTTTAGTCGCCCTACTTAGTCGCCCTGTTTGTTGTGACTAGCTGGCCGGGCGAATCGTCACCTGGATCAAGGAACTCACGTCCCTGCTCACAAATCGAACAGAATCGTTGGGATCATCAGCACCGGTGTTCGGCCCAGACTGTCGTGGTGGTTGATCCGGCCCGAAACCTGGCGCTTGGTCAACCTCAGTACCAGCATCAAGGAGTCGAAACTCCGAGGTGATGTCCTTGTCAATCGCTTGCCCACGACGGAAAAGTCGAACTCCCTGGCGCTTGGTCGCCAAGAACCAGTCATTTGACTGGACGAACATTGACGCTACCTGCAGGCGCTCACCTGGACGGCCGGTGACCGTGAACTCATAAGACTCACCAGGAAAGAGTGGACCTGGGGCGTCAGATCCGGACGGAATGGCAAAGACTCCAACATCGCCGCGCAACCTTGCCTGCAGATCAGCAACAAGAAGGCTCGGGTTGCCATCTTCAGCCAAGGCTTCGAGGCCACGGCCACGGTCGGGACGGTTCCGGCGATAGAACACATTGCGACGACGGGTGGGGGCGTACACACCAGGTGCCAACGGAGAGGCCACTCCGGTCCGGCCCGAGAGCTCCTCACCCAACAATGCTGGGTTTCCATCCTCGACCAGGTCTTCCAGACCTTCACCACGGTCCGCCTCCCCGAGGGTGAACAAGGGGGCAGAGGCCTGATGAACAGCAAATACGCCGGGAGCAATAGGCCCAGGAAGAACGCTCTCGCCCGACACATTGCTGACCGTGACAACAAAGCTGCTGTCTCCGCCTGGTTCAACGGTCACCGCGATCAGGTCCTGTACTGCGGGAGCATCCTCAACCAATCGCACGGTTGAGTCAGGGTCAGGAGCTCCGGTGTCGGGGCCAGACTGACGAGGTGCCTGGTCGGGACCCTCGCCGGGTGTTTGATCTATCTCGGTTCCAGCATCAATGATGTAGAACTGTTCAGTAATGTCACCTTGGATTGGCTCACCAGCTGAGTCATAGAGGGCAATCCCGTCTTCCAATGGAGCGAAGAACCAGTCATTGGACTGGACCAGCATGGTGGCCAAGCTCAAATGGTCACCAGGGTTGGCGTAGACCTCAAATTGATAGCTACTGCCAGGAAATGCTGGAGCTGGTGAATCGGAATCATCCGGATTGGTGAAAACCCCGGACCTGCTGAAGTCAAACCCATCGGAGACGTTAGTGATCGTCACGACAAAGGTCGTTTCTTGTGGTCTTGGTCGGTGAGTTGCTTCAGCCGACCCGACTGAGGCGGTCCCCATCAGTACTGCTGCGGTGGTGACAAGAGCAGCCACCCTTTTCTTTCTCAACATCAATGCTTCCCCTTTTGATTGGACCAGCCCGGCCCAAGGCCGACTACCAGTCGATTCAAGGCCCGGTCGGACCCACTGCTAGCCAACCGGCCCCAGAGGGCCCGAGCCTCACTTCTGAGTTGGACTTCAGGACTTGTTCAGCGATATGAACATGATGTTTCTGGAAAGCCGCGCACAGCATGTAATTTCTCCGTGATGGTCCCGCACCGTGACCGTTCACACCCACAGGCCGATGCGCCCTCGGACTCTGGATGTGTTCCAATGAGGTGAGCGGGATGATCTTTGGAGGTCGACCGCTCGAACCAACAAGGTGGAGTGAACGGTGTTGCCCAAACAATGCTGAAGTATTGGATCACCATCCCATTGATCGTTATCGCTGTGCTTGCGGGCTGTGGATCAAAGGACGGGAGGGAGGCACGCACGATCGCTGAAGTCGTTGGCCAACCTCTCTCCCCCGAAGAACTAAGCAACTCCATTCAGGACGAACAACGAGTCAGAGAAGAATACATCGCTGAGTGCATGCGGTTAGACGGTTTCGACTACACCCCATGGCTTGTCCAAGCCTCGATGCCACCTAGCCCTGAGTCATTTGGACTTTCGGATCTCGAGTTCGCCGAGAAGTTCGGGTTTGGCATCTCAACCGTGCTCGCCATCGAGCCCGCATACGTTCCCAACCCAAACGACGAGATCTACGCCAACCTTGACCCGAAAGCACAGGAGCTGTATGACCTGGCGCTCTACGGGCCAGCCGGTAGCGAGGAATACGCGGTTACGGAGATTTCTGGCTCCACCCGCGGAGCTGACAATTGTCAGCAATACGCATATGACCAGTTCATGCCCGATGAACTGCCTTCTGCTGAGGTCATGCAGACCTATCATGAATTGTTGCATGACATCAACGAGCAAACTCTGGCTGACCCACGGGTAGCCGCGGCCAACAATGAGAGTATTCGCTGCCTGCGTGAGGCCGGGTTCGATCTGGACGACGAGGAATCAGTACTCGGCCTGTTCGTTCGCAACACCATGGAGCTCTACGACGTTGAAGACGCGAATCTAGAGACGATGCAAGGTTCAACCTCACCAGACACCATCCTGGCAATCCAGGCCTTTGAGCGAAGCCTGGCCATAACCGAATTTGACTGTTTTGAGAATACCAACGCGATCACCAACACGGTCCGGGTTGCGATCGAAGAGCAGGTGGTGCAAGACAACTACACCGTATTCGCCGAGGCCGCTTCAGGTTTGCGTCGGAGATCGGATGAATAGCGGGAAGTGTGGGCAAGACGACTTCTCGTGAGACACACCCGATTGCACTCCGGATTCAAATGTTTCGTTCACCCAGTGGGAATGTACGGACAAACAACGGTGTTAGAGAGTGGTATGAGCACAATCAATCTCACCGCCGACGCGTTCGAAGACACCATCGCCAAAGATGGGATGGTATTCCTGGACTTTTGGGCCGAATGGTGCGGCCCTTGCAAGAGCTTCGGACCGGTCTTCGAAGAAGCCTCCGAGAAGTACCCTGACGCCACCTTCGCCAAGATCAACACCGAGGTCGAGCAAGAACTGTCCGGAGCATTGAATATCCGGTCAATCCCGACCCTGATGGCCTTCCGCGACGGAATCCTGGTCTTCTCCCAGCCCGGAGCTCTCCCTGCCTCGGCCTTCACCGACCTCATCACCCAGGTCGAAGGACTGGACATGGACGAGATTCGAGCCAAGATCGAGGCCGAAAAAGAATCAGAAAGCGCCGACGCCTAGCAGGGTCGCAGCCCAGCTTGGGGCTATCAGCCCAAACCTATAGCTGTCAACCCAGTGCGTCCAGCAACTGCTCGCACTGGGTTTCAGAAACTCCGTGGTGGAGGGCGTCAGCCGCAGAGGCATCACCGAAATAGCTGGCAAGCTTCTCGCTTCGACCCTCCACCACAAACAGCTCAGCCAGACTGGCCTGTTGTATCCGGATGCTGAACACCGCCCAGTCTGGATCAAGGACCCGGCGTAGGATCTGGCGCTCACTACGGACCCACAAGTTGTCCATTGCCCGGTCGGCACCAACCAACGGGTCACCGTCGACGAGTCGCCCCGGCTGGAACCGGTCCGGGATCGGATGGACGAACCAGTTTCTGCGCCACACCGGCCGATCATCAGGGCGACTCAACAGGTGATCGAATGCTCGATTCACGCGCTCGGACAGCGCGGCGTCATAGCCGTCGACCTTGGCGTGCACTCCAAGTAAGGGTCGCCCAATCTTGTCAGCCAAGAGCCAACGAGACGGGAAGCACAAAGAAGCCGCATCCAGGTGCCACGTGCCATCGCGCAGGTGAATTAGGCAGAGATCTTCTTGAACCAGGCTGGCGGCCCGTTCCAGCGGATGCTTGGCTTCGGCATTTGCATCAGGAACAATGCCAACGCCCGACTTCCCCGCAGTATCCCAGCCAAGCACCTCGGCTTGGATCATCTCCAACAACCGCTCAGCGGCGGCGAACGCGCCTTCAGCCTGTTCAGGCATCACCGCGAAGACCTCATCGTGGCGTTCGGCCATCAACTTGGCCTTCAACTCAAGGTCCGAGGCGCGGTCATCATCGCTGACAAGCCAGCCCGACTCCCCCAGCCTGCGGGTGCCCATCTGCAATAGCGGAGCCTCAGGGTCAAACGAAATCTCGTCGAACCAGCCGTTAGAGCCAGATTCCTCGTCACCTACCATTTATGCAATCAGCCTTCTCACTAGCACCGGTACCAAGACTGACATCTTCGGACAGTTAGTGCCAACCAGCTTCTCTGCTAGCTCAGGCCAGAGAAAGAGCCAACGGGCCTAGCATTGTGACCGTGGATGCCGTCACCCAAGATCTAGCCAATCGTCTCGACACTGCTATTCGATCTATCGGGCCAATGGTCGTCGCTTTCTCGGGTGGGGTCGATTCTTCTCTCGTCGCCGTCGCCGCGGTGAAGTCGCTCCCAAGCGAGTCGGTCTTGGCCGCCACTGCCGACTCGGCTTCCTTCGCCAGCGGCGAATTGGACCAGTGCCAACGCTTGACCCAATCTTGGGGCGTGCCCTGGCAGGCAGTCTCCACTGATGAGCTTTCCGACACGCGCTACCAAGCCAACAACGGGGACCGCTGTTTCTGGTGCAAGACGGCCCTCATGGACCAGCTCGCACCATTGGCCAAGGAGCGGTCGGCCACCGTTGTGCTTGGTGTGAACCTCGATGACCTTGGCGATCACCGACCTGGTCAACAGGCGGCTCAAGAACGAGGAGCCTCCTTTCCCCTGGTTGATGCCGGGTTCAGCAAGGCCGACGTTCGACACCTGGCCAAGGCCTGGGCTCTTGAGGTCTGGGACCGTCCAGCAATGCCATGCCTGGCCTCGCGAATCCCCTATGGCACCGAGGTCAAACTCACCCTGCTTTCCCGAATTGATCGAGCCGAAGCGGCCCTGCGAGAACTTGGTCTCGGTGACGTACGAGTCCGCCACTACGGCGATACGGCCCGCATCGAGGTCCCAACCGCCGACATTGTCACCGTGGCCGAACAGTCCGAAACCATCACCCAGGCTCTGCGTTCGGTTGGCTATCGCTATGTCACGGTTGACCTCGCCGGTTTACAGTCAGGCAACCTGAACCTGGCCCTCAGCCAGAGTACGGCCTGATGGATTCTCACTCACCGGGGACAGTGCCGACCAAGAACGTCCCGCCCCACAGTCCAATGGCCCGAATCGACTATCCACGAAGCGCTCGGATTGACATTCCCGAAGCCGTGTATTGCCAAGGTAAGACGGTGGAGCAATGTGTTGAAATCATCTCCGACATCCTGGAGAACGGAACTGATGCGGTCGTCGCCACTCGCGCCACTCCAGATCAGGCGGAGGCTCTGCGTCAGCTGGCTCCACACCACGAATCTGAATCGACCTTCAGTTGGCGGCACCGTCAATTAACCGGGAAGCGGGTGGCTATTGTGTCGGCCGGAACCTCAGACCTTCCTGTGGCCAACGAAGTACATGTGACCCTGACGGCCATGGGCCATGCCTCGATCATGGTCACCGACGTTGGTGTAGCTGGCCTACATCGATTGATCGACTCGCTCCCCGAATTCGACCAGGCTGACGTCATTATTGCCCTGGCCGGAATGGAAGGTGCGTTGCCGACCGTTCTGGCAGGCCTCCTTCACCAGCCCTTGATTGCCGTGCCAACTTCCGTTGGATACGGAACATCGTTTGAGGGGGTTACTGCCCTGCTTTCGATGTTGGCGTCGTGCGCACCCGGTATCGCCGTGGTTGGCATCGACAACGGATATGGGGCAGCCTGTGCCGCCCACCGGATTCTTGGCGTCGGTCAGGAACCAACTCCCGATGCCTCAAACAGGGTGACCTCATGAACAGCTCGGTTTTGTGGATTGACCCGAGCTTTGGCGCCTCAGGCGACATGTTCCTTGGAGCCCTGTCTGCCCTAGTCGGCGACACGGACTCACTTGTCGAGGGTCTCGCTTCTCTCAACCTTGACGGCTATTCAATCTCCTCCGAAACGGTTACGCGTGCCGGGATCGCAGCGAACAGGGTCAAGGTCAGCACGCAAGAAACAGCAACCCCAAGACATTGGTCAGAAATCGACACCATGCTGGCTGACGCAGAGCTGCCAGTTGCGGTTCGAACCGGGGCCCGAGGGACCTTTCATCGACTCGGCCTGGTCGAGGCCGATCAGCATCAGGTCTCTCTGGAAGAAGTCCACTTCCACGAGGTCGGAGCGATTGATGCCATTGTCGACATCGTCGGTACCTGGATCTTGCTGGATCAGCTGGATGTAAGCCAGATCATTGTCGGGCCCGTCGGGCTTGGGCATGGCACCGTTAAGGCGGCCCACGGCGTACTGCCCATTCCAGCGCCAGCTACCGCTTCACTTCTGGTTGGTATGCCCGTTCGTAGCATCGATACTGCGGCCGAGACCTGCACACCGACCGGTGCCGCCCTGCTGGCCGAACTGGCCTCGGCCACTGGTCAGATACCTTCGGGGTCAATCGAGGCAATCAGCCGCGGGGCCGGAGGACGCGACCCGGCCAGCCACCCGAACGTGCTCAGCATGTTCCTTCTCCACCCTGACTCCGACTCAACGAGCAACCCGTCAACAGCAAGAGTGCAGGCCAGCGTCATGCTGGCCACCAATCTTGATGACGTCACCCCCGAGGTCTTGGCCAACACCGTCCAGGTCCTGCTCGATGCGGGAGCCGATGATGCATGGCTCGTCCCAATCGTCATGAAGAAGGGACGTCCGGCGAATGAGCTTCGTGTACTGTGTTCGCCCTCGCTCTCAGCCGATCTGCGCAACGTCATCTACCGCGAAACCGGGACACTGGGCATTCGGGAACACGGCGTCAACAAACATGTTCTTCCGCGCCAGTTCAAGACCGTTGAGGTCGCCGGCCATCCCGTCACAATGAAGATCGGCCCCTTTGGGGCCAAGCCCGAATATGAGGACCTTGTCCGAGTTGCCGCAGAAACCGGGCAACCAATCCGAGCGCTTGCTCTTGAGGCACACGTTGCCTTCACCGACCTCAACGCGCAGGAAGCTCGTCCGAGCAATGACTAAAGTCACGTGGTCGACTGGCTTGTCTGCTCGCCATGTTGCACACTGAGCGTGTGACTGCTGCCGCGAACCAAGATGCAGATGTTCGCCCTCGGGTCGGCGGAGCCTGGCGAGAGATTCGCCGGGGAGCCGCCGCTTCGGAGATCAAGGGGCTGTTCTACGGAGTGGAGGGCGACCCCGATGCTTTAGATATGGCCTTGGCTGATGCCCTCAGTGTCTTGGTACAGCAAGGTCCGCTTCGCATGGGTGAGTTGGCCGACGCCTTGCACATCACCCCAGCTTCTACTACTCGGGCCGTCAGCTGCTTGAGTTCTCGAGGCTATGCCATTCGGGAGAAATCAACCGAGGATCAGCGCTCCTATGTTGTGTCTGCCACCAAGGAGGGCCGGCGGGTATACGAGACATTTTACGCCAGGATCCAAGAGGGGTTGTCCCAAATTCTGAGCCGTTTCGATCCTGCTGAACAGCTCTTGCTGGCCGAGTTTCTCGAACGATTCGCCCAGTCAGTCGACACCTTTGTCTCCGACAGTTGTGTCGGGTGCAGCGCCGAAGACACATCTTCCTGACCTTGGATCTGACAAGAACGGCGATCGCGGCAACAATTACTCTATGAAAGCAGCCGTACTCAATTCCGCCCCTGGTCAGCTACACATCGAGAACGTCGACATCGGCGAGCCCGGCCCTCGTGAGGTCCTCGTCAAGACAGCAGCCGCAGGGTTATGTCATAGCGACCTTCATTTCATGGAGGCCACCTATCCACATCCACTGCCGACATTGCTTGGTCACGAGTCAGCAGGTGTGGTGGAAGCAGTCGGTTCGATGGTCAGCTATGTCAAGCCCGGTGATCACGTCATCACCTGCTTGTCTGCTTTTTGCGGCTACTGCGAGCAATGCCTCAGCGGCCACATGTCACTCTGTGAAAACAAGCACACCCACCTGGTTCGAGGTGCTGAAGAAAGCCCTCGCCTCAGCCGAAACGGTGAGGTCATCCACCAGTTCATGCATCTGTCTTCCTTCGCCGAGCACATGTTGATCCACGAGCACGCCCTGGTGAAGATTCGCGAAGACATGCCGCTTGACAAGGCCGCGCTCATTGGCTGTGCGGTCACCACCGGGCTTGGTGCGGTCTTTCGCACAGCCAAGGTCGAGCCCGGCTCGACGGTTGCGGTCATTGGCTGTGGTGGCATTGGCCTATCTGCCATCCAAGGGGCCCGTATCGCTGGCGCCAACAAGATCATCGCCGTCGACATGGTTGGGGCCAAACTCGAACTGGCTCAGGAGTTAGGTGCCACGCACATCGTCAATCCGAGCGATGGCGACCCGGTGAAGCAGGTCAAGGAAATCAGCGAAGGTGGCGTCCACTACAGTTTTGAAGCCGTCGGTCTGAAGGTCACGGCTGAGCAATCATTCAAGATGCTGCGCAGCGGTGGTCAAGCCACCGTCATCGGCCTCATTCCCGTTGGCACCATGATCGAAATTCATGGCGCCGACCTCATCATGGAAAGAACTCTGACCGGCTCAAATATGGGATCCAATCAGTTCCGCACCGACATGCCCCGCATCGTTGACATGTACCTGGACGGCCGCCTGAACCTGGACGCCATGGTGGCCAAGACCATCACGCTGGAAGAAATCAACGAGGGGTTTGAAGAACTGAAGACCGGGACCGAAACCCGCAGCGTCATCATCTTCTAAGACCCGACAGGAAACACCCGACCCTCAACCGACGTACTGTCCTGACCCGGCGAAGTTGACTCGGGAAGCAGCGTCTGAGCGTCGCGTTTTTCGGCCAGGTTGAAGATCACCATTGCCGCCAACGCAATCGCCCCCATCACCATGATGGTGTTTTGTAGACCGATCGTTTCAGCTAGGGCACCGAGCGGGAAAGCAGCTACGCCAAAACCGGCGAACGAGAGCTGAAACAGTGACTGCACTCGTCCCTGGTGGGCATCATCAGCCAAACCAAGGGCAAGAGTGTTGGCCAGGGTTTGGAAGCCAGTTGAGGCTGCACCAACAAAGGCGACAACGACAAGTGCTGACCAGAATTCTGGAGCAAGACCAAGCAGTAAGACGGTCAACCCAAAACCGATACCGAACACAACCATGGCCGTCTTGGCCCTTGACGAGTCGGCTCGAGCTGCCAGCGGGATGGACACAGCCACCGCTCCAATAGCGCTGGCCGAACTGAACAGGCCAACCCAACCCTCCGAAAGCCCATAGACGCCTTCGACTAGAGCGGGAACGAAGACCACATAGCTGAAGGCAAACATGATGACGAAGAAAGAACAAAGGACAAGCCGGCGCAGTGACGGGATGCTCTTCACATATCGGATGCCGTCAATGATTTCGACAAAAGGGTTTCTCCGTTCATCAGTACGAACAGCAGGTTCGTCCGTGAGCCGGAACAAGATGAACAGGCTGACAATGGCCAGCGAAGCCGAAAGCAAGTAGCCCCCGCCGATACCGATGGAGTGAACCCCAACCAGCACACCAGCCATTGCTGGAGCAAAGATTCGGGTGCCATTCATGCTCAACAGCGAAAGAGAGATGGCATTGCCCAGCTGCTTGCGGCCGACCAATTCAGCAGTAAAGGCAACCCGAGAAGGCCCGAAGAATCCGAATCCAATACCTTGAGCACCAGAAGCAACAAGAAGCATCCAGAACTGCTCATTGCCCGTGCTCACCATGACACCCATGGCAACAGCCCCAAGAGTAAGTAGCCCCTGGCTCCACAACAAGACCTTCCGCTTCGAGTAGCGGTCTGAGGTCACTCCCCCAAGTGGAGTGAAAATCAGCATTCCGAGACCCATGATCAGATAGACCAGGCCGAGTGCTCCTTCGCGCTCGGTGAGGTCCCAGGCCAAGATGCCCCGCAGGAAGAATTGCATCTGCATGGACATGAAGGAGAACGTCCCTGCCCACCACAGGAGTCGGTACTCAACATTCTCTAGTGACGCAAAGGCGTCGCTCATCATTGATTGCTTTGGCGCTGACATAGTTAGAAGCTCAAAATATATCAGAAGGTGGCTTCCAGCCACCAAACCCCATGCTCGATTACCACGACATGGGCCGATCCATCATCAAGCTCCAACTGGAGCCTGGCTCGACGCCGATGCGAGTCATTATCCCACCAACGTTCATCAGCAGGCCAAGGTCCAGCCCAGGCAACGACATGCGAACGACGACGCCTCGTCGCATGAGGAGTAAGATCCAAACAAACCATCGCCGGATTAGAGGTCAATTCACCCCGGCCAGACACTCCAATGGGCGAGTCAATGGCATCAAGCAACTGAACTTCTTGTGGATCACTCCACACCCTGCTTGGGACAGGAAGTGGCAGCTGGCCTGGCCATGGTTCTTTCACCCATCCCACCTCGGTGGCAATCCGAGTTTCGCCCAAGTCAACCGCCGCAGCAGGAATGAGTGATATTTGCTCGGCCGCTCCTCGACCGCCACGACGTTCGGGTACCTGGATTGCTTCGGGCCCAAGCAGAGTTTGCAACCGGGCAACCGCTCGAGTCACCTCATCGGCTCGCTCTGCTCGACCGCCCCAGAATCCCAGTTGACGACCAGAAGCAGCAACGACCTCATCAGGGATAAGACTCAGACGAGTGATTCCTGCGGTAGGACCGTTCGACCTGGCAACCTCGTCATTCTGGTCAGTGCCCTTTCTGGCTTCCTGGTCGATCTTCTTCGGCTTGCTTGCGCTAGCTGCCATCTGCAACCAGCCATCAAGTTGCCAACGGGCGCGCTCGGCCAAAGCAGCGGCCGACAAGGCCCCCTCATGTCGCCAAAGACGAACATGACATTCACCGTTCTCCGTTTCGGCCTCGATTGCCACCCGAACACAGGCAAGCCCATTGGCCGACAAGGTCGCATGCAGTTCCTCAGCCAGAGCTTTGGCCGCAAAGGCACAACGGTCAATCCGATCAGCGGCTGGTTCAAACAACCAGGTCACCGACAAATCTTCACCTGGCTTTCGCAGGTCTGGTGTGTGCTCATCAACCCCACTGGCTAGGCGATGAGCTAGCTGACCTTCTCGACCAAAGCGGCCAACAACATCAGCCGCACTCAGCGAAGCGAAGGCCCCCAACGTTTGCAAGCCGAGCCTGCCAAGCACATCAACTAGATCGGACCGCTCCAAGGTCTGGATCGTGATCGGGGCGAGGAACCCAGCACTCTGGCCCGGGGCAACAATGCGTGGCTGCAACTGGGCCGAAACGGATCGGGCGGCTAGGTAGGCAGCGAAGGATCCATCAGCAATGCCGACCCGAACTTCGCCTCGCTCACCCAATACAGTTCCAACCGCATCGAAGGCAAGGTCTGCCAGCTCCTCATCGCCTCCAAAGAATCGAGATGGCCCAAGAGTTGGGAAGGAAACCATTCCCGGGCCAACAAGTTCGATCCGAGGGGTAAAGGCCTCTAAGGCCGCGGCTACTGGCTCGAAGACTCGTGCTTCTCGATCGGTGTCACGGTCAAGCACCGCCACCTCGGGGCAGCGACCTTGGGCGTCACGTCGACGCTGGCCAACAGCGATCCCTTCGGTTCGGGCTGCTGGCGAGGTAGCAATAACCCGATTAGCCGACACCACGACGGAGGGTTCATCCAGCGGCACTCCCCAAGCAACGACTGGCCAATCTGGGCACCAGACGGTGAGCATCCTGGTCACGGTCACGACGCTCGAACCCGGCCACCCTCAATTTCGGCAACCAGGGAATGTATGGCAATCGGGTCGGTCGGATGTGGCGACTCAACTTGAGCAAACTTGACTGGTTCGACAGAGGCAAGCTTGCCTTTGGAATCTGGCAACAGCACATCGACCGACACCTTCTGCGAACTGCCCCGTCGGCCCTGTGCCTGGACCCTCACCTGCCGGGAACGTAGATGGCCATGCCCCTGACCAAGCCCTTCCCATCCAACAATCGACGTTGACAAGGACAGGTTCAGTTTGGTTGGCCATGTCGCCCCACCATCAAGGTGGAACAGGATTGATTCCTGCTCTCTTGCCCGGCCAACCAGGCGGCGAGCATCCCGAGCACCAACTCGGTTCTGGGGAGAAAGCACCACGATGTCAACTGCTTCCAACAGGGTTGCCAGGACCGTAGCCAAGCGCCCTGGCCCTGGTTCATCCACCAGAAGAACCCGATCAAGTCGGAGGCCGTACTGAGCAGCGGCAGCAAGATTGAACGTTGGCAACCCAACAATCGCTACCCAACCTTCTTGACCAAGACCGCTGGCCAGTAGGGCCATAGCAACCCCCCAGGAGCCATGACCGTCAAGGCCAAGGCTCCAACCTCGTTGGATTCCGCCGTCAGGAAAGAGGGGGACTAGAAGATCCGGAACATCAATCAGGCGATCCCGGGAAAGGGTCACCGGTTGGATCTTGGCGAGAAGTTCTGGATCTAGCTCTGGCCGGGCAAGTGGTTGCCCAAGAGCAGCGGTTCTGTGATCCATCATCTTCCCCAGTATCGAACATTTGTTCGATACTGGCAACCTCGTTGGAAAAGTCGTCCATCGTTTTATCTGATGGGGTTAGCCACACGAAGTGAACAACGCCAGAGAAAGCGTTCCTGGTTTACCTCAGCCGCCGAAGGATTCAGGCGTTGGTACTTCAACACCAGGCTTGTAATGAATGTAGAGATCTTCGATGATCTCCTTGAGGCCATCACTGTTTGCCCCGGACGCCAGTTCGACCATGATGGTCTGGGCATAGACGTGCACCGCATCGACCTGGCCAGTGGCGAACAACAATCGGGCGACAACATCGGGTGGACGATCACCAATGACTTCG
This sequence comes from Actinomycetes bacterium, assembly GCA_024280015.1. Taxonomy (GTDB): domain Bacteria; phylum Actinomycetota; class Acidimicrobiia; order Acidimicrobiales; family SZUA-35; genus JAJRQY01. The sequence continues at coordinate 68,980 of JAJRQY010000140.1, read as the reverse complement.
GCGTTGACCGAGTACCGCTCATGACCCATACCGGTCAAGGACCGATTGGTATCGAAGCGGATCATTCCCGTATTGGCCGATGGTTTTTCAATAACGCTGACTGGTTCACCCATACCGGTGCAACCTTAGCGGTCCTTCGCTGTGCTTCGTGTGGCCATCAGGACCAATCCGCTCAAGCCAAAAGTGACCAAGGCAAGCACGCTGTGAACTATTTTGAACGAGGTATCGAAATCAGCCAACAAGATGCCTCCACCTCGGATGAACCACCACATGATTCCAACAATGGCGAGAAGGCTGGCGAGACTCCCAACCGCAGACGGTCGAGAGAAGCTGGCCGAACCCGCTGATCCTGATCGTCGGACTTGGGCCAGGACCAGGGCAGCAAGCGCTAGTCCTGCCACCACAAACCCTAGGGCCACACCCAGTCGCCAGGTCTTAGCGAACCCGGCGAGATCGTCGTCGGCAAGAACATTGCGCACCCGACCGACCCAAACCAGAAATGTCCAGCCGACAAGCAAGCCAATGGAAATCAACGGCATCCGTCGAGATTCAACTCCCCCTTCTCCAACAACTGCGGGCTTTGAGGTCTGTGTGGAGGTAGTCACGGATTGAACCCTACCGAGGTACGACCCAAGCTCACTTCCCATTCGTCAGTGGTTAGTAGCCACTTCAGTCCAGGGTAATCCCGCAACTCTCAAGAGCAGCGACGACTGCTGAACCTGTGTCTTGGTCAATGTCGTTGCTGACCAGCTGCTCCAACTGGTCCAAATTGACTTTTGAGGTAAAGCACTCGCTCTCCTGCTGGCTGAGGCCAAGCTGGTCTCTAATATCTGCTTGCAGTTCTTCCTCAACCGTTGTTGGACCAAGATTTGGCTCAATCAATTCATCAAACTCTGGATCATCCAGCGGATCTGGGGCAGGAACCAGAACACTGGCTCCATCAGGATTGATCTGACACTCATCATCCAAGATCAGGTCAAAGCGAGCCGCAGCTTCATCGGCATCGGGGCTCATCAACCCATCGACCGGCAAAGCAAACAGGTCATAATCGACTCCAGCAAGATCCTGATCGAGATCGGCAATGCCAGCCCGCATGATTGAGAGCTCGGTCAAGGCATGGTCAGGGGCAACGTCGGAAAGATCGCTCAGCCTCTGCTGCCAGTTCTCCATGAACGATTCCATCTCGGTCGGATCGGCAACAACGTCACCAATCCTGGCTTGAAACTGCAGATAGTCCCAGGCCTGATCACAAAATGACTGTGTGTTTGTGTTACTGGAACAGCCAACAATGCTGCCAAGACCAAGTAAACCAATCACCAGAATACGAGAAACCACGAGTCGCACCCAGCGACTCTAGGCCACTGCGGATGGCAACCACCGTCAGACTTGCAACCGGTCCAAGCAAAGAAAAACGAATTCTTTTGTAACAACCCGGCGACATGTGACAAGTACTACTGATGATTGTTCTGTCAAGCCGCCCAATAGCGGCCCCAAGACTCCATACTGTGTCGGTGGGTGGCAGCACGGCATCGTTTGAGGAGCCCCGCGATCGCAAAAGCGACGCGGACCTTCTTGGCGCAACAACAACCAACGCGGAAGCTTTAGGCGTGTTCTACCATCGCCACGTCGACACCATCATGTCCTACTTCTGGATCCGGACGCGCGACCACACGCTCGTGGCCGACCTCACCGCCGAAACATTCGCCACGGCCCTGTCCACCATCAGTTCCTTCGACCATGCGCTCGGCAATCCTTCCCAGTGGCTACACGGGATCGCGGCAAACACTCTGTCAGATTCTTGGCGGCGACAGAAGATCACGACTCGCGCTCGAAACCGTTTGGAGATGATCGAGCTGGTCGCCCCGACCAGCGGCTGGGCAGAGATTGAACAGGCTGATTCGAGGCTCGATCAAGACAGGCTCGATGCTGCACTCAACCGTGTGCCAACCAAGAACCGCGATGCGGTCAGGCTTCGAGTCCTCAACCAACTGAGCTATGAACAAATCGGACACCAGCTTGGCTGCAAGCCGGGCGCAGCCCGAGTCCGTGTACTGCGAGGACTCCGTCAACTGCGATCTGAGTTTGACTCTCCGACCAGCCAACAGGCTGATCCAGAGACAGAAACCTCAACATGAGCGACCTCCAACAATTCAAGGACGATCTTGGCCAAGAACTGGTAGATGCCGCCAAACGGATGAATCAACAACCGGCTCCTTCTCCCACCGGCCTCCGCACCCATCCTGTTGCCATCTTCGCCTTTGCCGCCATCATCTTGGTCATCGTTTTGATTGGGCTCCCCCGCCTCACTCGTATGCCATCAGCTGAAGCCGACGACGTTTCCATCCTCTACTTGGAAGACCAGCTGAGAATCCGCGTCAGCGACATCGTGGCTAACCCCGATGAGGTTGCGGCCAAACTCCAAGATGAATTTGGTATCCAAGCCGAGTTCATTCCCATTCCCGTTGGCCCTGATCTGGTCGGCACAGTGTCCAGTTTCGGATCCCCAGGCATGGTCGAACCCAAGGCCGAAGTCAGCAGCGACAGACTCGTCAACACAATCATCCTTCCGAAAGGCTTCGCCGGAGTCTTGATTGTTGACTATGGAGTGCCAGCCAAACCTGGCGAGCTCTACCAGGCATCGCTGACTGACAAACGTTGCAGCCAGTTGTACGGCCAGACCATTGAAGAATCGCTGGATGAAGTCCTGCGCTTAGGCAGTTCCATCCGCTTTGACACCTCCGAGGCCGACTACTCCTCGCGACTGGACGTTGACCACGAGACAATTCCCGCCCACTACAGACTGAGCGATTTTTTCGCCCTGTCAGACGACAGCTACCTCGTCACCTACGCCGAGGACCTCGAACGCGAGTACCGAGATCCCAACTGCTAGCAAGATCGAGTCGCAGTCCAATTCGGGCTGCGACCAGGATTGTGCCCAAGCGGCACAAATTGGGGCCGGCCGCAGACGGCGGCGGCTGGCCCCAATCAGAATAGTTTTTCTTGACCAACAATTTTGCCTTTGGCCAGCCGCTCAGCTAACTCACGCTCGGTAACTCGTTCGGCAAAGGGCGTCACACGCTCGACCCCGTTGAAGACCAGCTTGTCCATATAGGACCATGAGCGACGGTGGATCGCCGTCGGCCCATAGCCTTGCAACGCCATGCGATGTTTACCGCACGGATACCCCTTGTTGGCCTCAAAGTTGAAGCCGGGATAGTTCCTTGCTTCGGCTCGCATAATCCGGTCACGAGTCACCTTGGCCAGGATTGAAGCGGCAGCGATCGAAACACATTTCATGTCGCCCTTCACCAGCATTCGGGTGTTGGGATGACCGACAAAATCCCAACGCCCGTCGAGAACAACACCGTCAGGTTCAATCTGCTTGCCATCGACTTCTAGGCTATTGATGGCCCGTCGGGCAGCAAGTTTCTGGGCTGCCGACATGCCTAGCTGATCGCATTCTTCATAGCTGGCGTGCCCAACGGCGCTAGCCAAAGCCCAGTCGACGATGCGATCAAACATGGCTTCTCGTTCGGCTTCGGTCAACTGTTTGGAGTCGCGCAACTTGTAGATCCTGCGGTCCTTCGGGATGACGACTGCGCCGATCGTGAGGGGTCCTGCCCAGGCTCCACGCCCAACCTCATCAATACCAACAACCAGCTCTGCGCCGTTATCCCAGAGAATGGTTTCCTCAGCCAGGGTTGGGCCTTTTGACCGAAGCGCCCTACGAAGCTTGGGAACAGTCACCACCAGCATCCCGTTCGCACCCAAGAACTAGTCCACACCCAAGAACTAGTCCGCTCTGAGAAGACGCTGCCCACTACTGGAAGCTCTCGCCTTCGACCGGAACTGCTGGCAGATCCTCAGCTGAACCAATCAACAATGCTTCACCCCGATGCTCAGTTGTTGACCAGTCAGGGTCCAGTCCCTGACAGGTGATAGTGACAGGTTGCTCGGACTCAAGATCCCACAATATGGCTGGCCGGTAGCCATGCCAGCGGATCCCGAAGGAGAGCCGACCAAACCGGGTAGCTGCGCCGTGAACTTCAACGTCGCCTCCCTTCCATGCGTGGGGGAAGTGAGGTAGGAGCCGCAAGAGGTATGAGGCAGTCGGGTTGGGCTGGTCGTCAATCAAGAGCGAGCGGGCGGCAATCCAGAACTCGGCAGCCTTGTCTGCACTGTCATCTCCCCAGCTGCCTGACGGTGATGCTTCTTCAGCTAATGCCGTCAACGCAGCTAACCCAGTCAGCCCCACCTGCGAACTGGCACCGTCCAGGTGTCGCATATGGGTCGCTACCGGTGCCAGAAGGGAGTTTGCTCGGGTCAGGAGATCTTGGGCCGGTTCGGGTTGGCCAGCAACCAGCAGAAGGCTGGCCAGCCCCTCAAACGCTTCAGCAGTCGCTGCTGAGTCACCCGAACGTTCAATCAACTGGGTGATCTGGGCCATGGGCTCCAGCAGTCCTTCGACCAGCTCCGGATCATCAACAAGACTCGCAGCGTGACCAACGGCAACCATGATGGCAGCAGCATCACTGGCCCTGCCCGGAAGGCTGGTAGAGAAAGTCCGGGACAACACAACCAAGGGTTCACGAACGTCGTCAGCGGCTCCACTGAGAGCAAGTCCTTCCAGAATCTTGCCCGCACCAGGGGCCAAGGCAGCCACCGCACTCGGTAGCTGTGGCGAGACACCAATCAGACGACTCCGAGCAACCCCCGCTAGTTGGGTGAGCCCAGGATCAGGGAAGGAGAACCGCCCACCCCGATCAATGATCGATTGCCAGCCCTTGGCAACGTCATCAGGGCCAGGCGCCGAGTCGGCATCAATCACTGGATCACTCATGATGAACCGAAGGGTGGTTCGGTGAGGCAATGGATACAAGACAACACCCGTATTCGTTTCACCGCCCGCCAGGGCATCAACAGTTCGCGTCGCTCTCTCGTCTCCTGCCTCCAGCGATCCACCAGAGGTCACCGTGTCAAGAACGTCGATCTGAGACACACCAAACTCATTGGGTTGGCGCGGAAGACGGATAGCAACGCGAGTTGCGGTCTTCCCGTCCTCACTGGAACCCTCGACCCACAAGACGTCATCTTCCAAGAAGATCGACGACTCCTTGCACTCACCATCCAGCCCATAAGGACGAATGGCCAACCCAAGGGCAACCGGAACTGGGGAATCGTTTTCGACCTCGACGACGATCACTTGTTGACCACGAACCGTTGCCGCGTACACCCGCTGCTTCGCATCGCCCGAGGGAATGCGCATCGCTGTTTCCAAGACGGGTCCATAGCTCAGTCGGCTCTGGCGAATCGTGGCTTCCCGAGCGGGCAGATACCAGCGATCATCCGCACCAATCCACCAGTCAAGAGACCAACCGCTACCAGCCAGCTGGACCAGGCCAGCGCCATCAACCTTGGCTGGTGAAACACTATCAAGGACACCGACCGCAGCGAACCCGGCATCGGCCGGTCGCTCAACGGAGCGTGGACCGAGAGAGAGGCCAATAGACATGCCCCGTACACTAGGGGATGTGTCTGAGCCAGCAACCTCTGGTCCTAGCCTGTGTGGATGTCAGATCCGGTCGCCCAACAGACGATGAGCCGAGCAGCCGCTGTTCTGATCCCGATCAAGTCCTTTGACCTGGCCAAAGGCAGACTGTCCGAAGCGATCGAACCAGCCAACCGCGCCGAACTGGCAAGGATTATGGCGGGTACCGTCATCGCTGCGGCCCGGTTTCTGCCCGTCTGGGTGATTTGCGACAACGACGCCGTTGCCGCCTTCGCCATAGACAATCATGCTGGAGTTATCTGGCGTCCATCACAAGGCTTGAACGTTGCCGCTCAAGAAGGCGTGCGCTTCTTGGCCGATCAAGGATATGAGCGGGTAGTTATCGCCCACGCCGACCTACCACTGGCGTCAGATCTCACCTGGGTCGCCGAAGATGCAGGCAACGGAGTCACCATCGTGCCGGACCGGCGAAATGACGGATCCAATGTGGTGTGTGTGCCAAGCAATGCTGGTTTCCAGTTCGCCTACGGACCAGGTTCTTGCTCTGCCCATCAGGCTGAAGCTACGCGACTCGGCCTGGCCCTGCGTGTGGTCTCCGACGAGAAACTCGGGTGGGATGTCGACACTCCCGAAGACCTTGCCGTGTTTGATTCAACAGTATTTGATTCAACAGTGTTTGATCCAAGAGTGTTTGATCCAAGAGTGTTTGATCCACCGGAGAAAGACAAAACATGACTGAAGCTCAGAATCCGCTGACCCCTTCAAGTGTCAGCATGACAACACCAACCACATCTAATCTGCCAACCCCCAAGCGGGCACTAGCCATTGGGGCCCATCCCGATGATGTCGACTTCAGCTGCGGGGCGACCCTGGCCAAGTGGGCGGCCGACGAGTGCCAAGTGAGTGTGTTGGTTTGCACCGACGGGTCGAAGGGCACCTGGGACCCTGATGCCGATACTCAGCAGCTCATCGCCCAACGCCAAGACGAGCAGCGAGCCGCGGCCAAAGCACTAGGGGCAACCGGCGAAGTGGCCTTCTTGGGCTGGCCCGATGGCGAGTTGGAGTCAGCGACGAAACAGCGTTCACAGGTTGCCTACTGGATTCGCAAGCTCAAGCCAGATGTCGTCATTGGTCATGATCCTTGGAAGCAGTATCGCTTGCACCCCGATCACCGTCACGCTGGATGGCTCACCGTGGACGGGGTGGTCGCTGCGCGCGACCCAAAGTTCTTCCCCGAGCATGGATTGCCTCATCACCGACCCGACTCGCTCCTGCTGTTTGAAGCCGAGTCACCAGACCACTTCGAAGAAGTCGACGGATTCCTCGAACCGAAACTCGCTGCCCTGATGAGTCACCGGTCCCAATTCGAAACAACGATGAAGACTGATGGCACTCCCGACGGCGATGGCGCCCTCCAGGGAGCTGCTCTGGCGGAGTTCCGGTCCCGAATGCAAGAAAAGCTCGAAGTGGCGGGCCGAGCGAACGGGATAGTCCAAGCTGAAGTTTTCAAACTCATTGACGACCTCTAACCCCCTTCTGGCTCTAACCACCCTTCTGGCACCGGCAGAGCATGTACAGGCGTGCTCTGCCGGTGTCGGTACGGTCCCGCAAACGAGCCACTTGTCGAGCGGCGGGACTAGGACAGCGGGGCTCGACCTCCACCGGCGGGACCGGCGAAGGTTTGCATGATGCTGCTCCATTGCTCGGCCCCAGCGCCGGTGATGCTCAAGTCGACATCATCACGGTGACGGCGTTGGATGGCGAGTAGACAAAAATCCAGGGCATCACCGCTGATCTGGTCGGCGGCATCCTCATCTCCCCAAGTCCATAGCTCTCCTGATGGAGCAACCAGCTCGACCCGCACACCGGTTGCTGGCAACTCCAGGCCATTAACCAGGTAGGAATAGGGGCGAGCGCCATTGGCGATATGGGCAATATGTCGGAGCCGGTCGGTGGCCTCACGCTCGACGCCGAGAGTATCGACAATGTCCTGGCCATGGGCCCAGGTTTCCATCAGCCGCGCCGTCGCAAACGAGCGGGCACCCATGTCCAAGCCATACCAGGGCACTCGGTCTTTGGCATCCAGTTGGCGAAAGGTTGCGGTCATTGTGGTGCGAGCCTCTCGCCACCAGGCCAACAGTTGCGCCGGTGAGATCCCACGACCTTTTTCGACCGAGACCAGAACAGCTTGCCCGGGATCGGACTCTTCCATCAGGACCCGAACCCCTTCGCGGAAGGCTTCAGGTTCATCAACGGCTTGTTGGCCAGCTCCATCGAAGTAAGCCAGGTGACTGATCTGGTCAGAGACTGACCAGCCCTCGGCTGGAGTCGCTTGGTCCCAAGCGTCATCGGGCAAAGGGCTCACGATCAAATCTAGGGCCGCATGCTCAGCCAGCAAGTCGTCACAAATGGGGTCCATCGATACTGTCATGTTCCCCATAGTGCTCCAACCATGAGCACCGGGCCGAATCTTGTCTAGCCCAAGTCTGTTCCGCGAATCGGAAAACCGGCAGCAACATAGGCTGCGTCAATAACTTCCATCGTTGCGATGGCGTCTTGACCTCCGGTTGGCAAGGGTCGTCCATCGTTGATGGCGTCGCGAAATGCTTCCAGCTGATAGTGATAGGTCGTCTGCCCTTCAACCATCTCAGTGGTTGTTTCATCACCTCTGGTTACGGTCAGTTTGTGGCCGAAGTGGGGGTGGATGGGATTGTCGACCTGAAGGGTTCCCGCACTACCGGTCACGGTTAGCCAAGCCCCTCGCTCACAGTCTTCCATTGCGGTATGCACATGGCACGTGACTCCTGACGCGAATTCCAGATCGATGCTAGCTAGGACATCGATATTGGGACTCCCCTCAACCATGGTTGCACCAACAACCTTCGGTTCGGATCCCGCACAGAATCTGGCCCACTGGACCGCGTAACAACCAAGATCCATTAGGGCACCTCCGGACAAGTCCCAGCTATGGCGCACCGCATCCGAGCGCTTGATCGGAACAGTGAATGCTGCTTCGATCCGGCGCATCTCTCCGACGACCTCATCGTCCAAGAGTGCGCCAAGCCTGTCAGCCAAAGGGTGATAACGCCAGTGGAATGCCTCCATTAAGACAAGATCCTTCTCTGCGGCGCTGGCCACCATTTCCTTCGCTTGTTTGGCATTCGAAGCGAATGGCTTCTCGCACAACACATGCTTGCCCGCTTCAAGTGCTGCCATGGTCCACTGATGGTGAAGGCTGATTGGAAGTGGGTTGTAGACCGCGTCGACTGCAGGGTCGTTCAGGACGTCTGCATAGTTCGCGTATATCTGAGCTAGGCCGAACTCTGCGACCTGCTTGGCCGCTCGGTCTGGGTCACGGGCGGCAACTCCAATCACCTCAACTCCATCCACATCAAGAGCAGGATCAAACAAGGCTGGTTGCGATATTCGCGCTGCTCCAAGAACTCCGATTTTGATGGTCACGCCGCGCCTCCCCTTCGGAACTCGAACAGTCTAGGACCATCCAGTCACATCTCTTCTGCATCCCAACAGATCAATAGCAGCGACCCCTGAAGAAGTGCAAAGACACTGTCACATTCGAATCCACCGGCCGAGCTAGAGGGCCGCCTAGTCTTGGCAGTATCGCCTAACTCAAGGACCCAGGGTGCCTAAGACTCCCCCCATCTACGGACTCGATTTTCTCAGTACCTCCGACGATGGATCACAGAATCCAGCACAGCATCGAATTGTCGCCATTGGTCTCGCCACCGCTGGCGGTACCGAGCTCTACGATGGCGAAGAACACGAGCTACTCAGTCTGATCGATCGGCGACTTGGGATCCTGCCAATGGGAGTCGTTGCCACCTGGTTTGGTTCGCTGATCGGCTTACCCCTTCTACGCTCAAGGGCTGAAGCCCTCGGAGTAACCCTCCAGCTAAACATGACCGGGGACCGACGCCGCAAGAACGAAGGGCCTCGAGAGCTGGGCCCGCCCGATCACCAGAGCCGCCCACAGCTGGCAAATTGGCGTGGCCACAATCATCTGGATCTGAGTCGGGTCCATACTGATCGGTCTGGTCGCCGTCTGAGTTCGTTGCGTCTGGGCAGTAGTCGTGGCCACCAGATCTCCATCCCCGACGCCGACGAGCTCGCAGGCAAGAACCCCGAACAGAATGCTCAACTCATCCGACAGATGACTGAACGTCGTTGGCCTCAATGCCGCAAACTGGTTGACCGTCTACCGGCAGCAGCCAACCCTGTCGGGGACCAGCAGTCGCCCCGAACTGTCGATTCCTTATAGCCCTCCGTAAGCAACCTTCCAGTTCACCAGACTTTCTCACTGGACAGGGCTACGATCACCGGCGATGCAACTTGAGCTTGGCCCCATCGCCGTCGAGGACGTGATCAGCTGGACGCGGTTCGCCCGCCGCCTCATTTGTGAAATGAAGGTCGACCCAGCCGATCTTGCCGGTGTCGCCAGTCCCGACCTTTTGTCGGCCTGGGCAGACATGATCGACAATCTTGAACATCACGCGACCAGCCAGGTCTCTCAGGCCGCTCAACTGGCTATACTAGATGCACCGACTCCACCCGACACCGCGCCTACACCCGACATGTTTCGATGGACCGGGTCCATTGACGTCGAACTGGCAGAGTACCTCCTGCACGGATTGCACCGATGCGTGCACTCAGAGTCGCTCCTTTCCCGGATCACCCCACAAGAGCGGACCAAGCAGGCCCCGTTCACTCTCCATCTGGTCCAGTCCTTTATTGATGGGTTGACCGCTGAGGGGCTCTGTCATCTACAACTGGTCGACCAGGTCCGCACAACCCTTGGGCAGCTTCTGGACCACTAGGGCTGCCCGGGTTCATCCGCCTTGGAGATCTGGGCTCGAGCGGACCAGGACGTCATGGACAATGGATCGCACAAGATCAGATGCGTCCGGGGCAAGGGTCACCGAGACGGTGTCGAACACCTCGGAGAGGGTGGGCTGAGTGTGCAGCAGCCAGCGACTGAACGAACCGTCGTCATACCAACTGGCTGCCTGCTGAAGTTGGTCGCGTGGAGCCAAGCCATCGACAACAACCTGGCGGGCAAGCATGCTACGGATTCCGGACCAGCCGGTTCGCCAACTGTGCTCCGCATGGCGGTCAATACAGAAACCCTCAAGCTCGAACCTCGACAGGCCAGCAATCTCGCCCAGTTCAATGGCGGGGTGAGACCAGACCACGTCCTCAACGTCAAGAAGTTCTGGACTGTTGGCAAAACCATCATGTTGCAAGTCAAGCAGCCACCGCAAAGCCCAATACCAGCCAGGATCGGCCTCCGGACCAGCAGTCGGCAGCCTGAGAGCGCGTCGCAGGGCATCGGGTACTACCCCTTCGACGTTGGGGGCGACCAAGCGTTGCGCCCCGTTTCGCAAGACGTGAAGGGAGCCCTCACCAGACACCCGGACCAGGGCGACGGCCGTGGCCTGAGGCCCCATCAGGTCCGTCATCGATTCGGACTGAACAGAACCAACTTCGCGACCGGGCGCAATCACCGCCAAGCCAGAGGCGTTGGCTTGTAAGTCAAGACCAAGTAGCCACTCCGCAGGATGGGCATTCATCGATATGAGGTCCTCCTCTTCAAGAGGTCGGCCATCGAGTGGAAGTAGGGCGAGATAGCAGCGGTGCGGCTCAAGGTCTTGCACAAGCCCAACAAGCGAGAACGGAAGGGTTGAAAGATTCGGCGACATGGTGTTCCTCCAATTTGGATGATTAGGGAGGGGCCAAAGCCGCCGATCAGACCATCATTGCGGCGGCCTCTGACAGTCATGACAACCTCTCGGCAATCAGCCCGCATGCATTGCCCGTTCAATGCCGCCAATTCAGCCGCTATTCTCCGGTTGTGACTTCCGGCCTTCCAGCGATCTATCCACTCGGCATTGTTGGTGCTGGCCAGATCGCCAGAATGACTCATCAAGCCGCGGTCAAGCTTGGAATTACGCCGCGACTCTTGGCTGAGGACGTCGATGACTCTGCCGCCCTGGCCGCCCCGTCCCCCACCTACGGACACCCAGATTCACTGGCTTCTTTTGCCGAATCCTGCGAAGTTGTGACCTTCGAACATGAACGTCTGGACCTTGGACTGCTCACGCGCTTGGAGCAATCTGGCCACAAAATTCGCCCCGGTGCTCGAGTCATCCGAGCCGCGTTCGACAAGCTTCACCAGCGCAGGATTCTCCAGAACAAGGGCTTCCTGGTTCCTGCCTTCGCCGAATTGCGAGGACCGGATGATCTCTTTGACTTCGCTTCGACCGCTGATTGGCCAATCGTTATCAAATCGGTTCGAACCGGAGCACTCGACGAACGCAATATCTGGATCGTCGAAACTGCGGCCGAAGGTTTGCGAGTGCTGGCCGAGAACAGCCGTCGTCAACTCATGGCCGAGAGCTATCAGGCCATCATCAAAGAACTGGTGGTCCTGGTTGTTCGGCGCCCAGGAGGGAATGCTCGCTGCTATCCAGTGGCCGAAGTCGTGCAATCAGACGGAGTATGCCAGGAAGTACGGGCGCCAGCAGCCATCGGCCCCCGAGTCGCAACCGAGGCTAAAGAACTGGCACTCCGATTGGCTGATGAGCTGGAAGCGGTTGGTGTTCTGGCCGTTGAACTCTTGTTAACCACTGACGGCTTAGTTGTGAATGAGCTGGCAGCCAGGCCTCACAATGCTGGACACCTCACCATCGAGGGTGCTCCAACGTCTCAGTTCGAAAACCATGTGCGTGCGGTACTCGATCTTCCCCTTGGACCAACATGGGCACTGGCGCCAGCAATCGTGACCGTCAATGTCATTGGCGGCTACGAAGGCGTCGACCCCGCCAACCACCTTGCTGATGCATTGGCCGTCGAAGGGGCACATATCCATCTTTATGAAAAACGGCCCCGTCCGGGGCGAAAACTTGGCCATGTCACCGCAATTGGTGACGATCTCGATCAAGCCCGTGACATGGCTCGACGAGCCGAAGCGGCCCTACTTGGAAGGCGTCCCTGGTGACTGAATCCGTATTAACTGTTATTGACCATCCACTGGTCTCTCACAAGATCACCCTCTTGCGAGATGTCAAGACCGAACCAGGAGCCTTCCGCTCTCTGTGTAAAGAAATCACCCTGCTCATTGCCTATGAAGCTCTTCGTGACCTGCCAACCAGAACCGTCGAGGTTGAAACCCCAATCACGACAACCCAGGCCATCGCGCTGCAAAGCCCAGCGCCAGCCATCGTTGGAATCTTGCGGGCAGGACTCATCATGGTCGACGCCATCCTCGAGCTTGTTCCTCACGGACGAGTTGGCCATATCGGCATGTACCGGGATCCTGAAACCCACCAGCCAGTCCAGTACTACGGCAAACTCCCGACCCGAATCGACGAGCGTGAGGTGATCCTGGTTGATCCAATGCTCGCCACCGGCGGCAGCGCGGTGGCCGCTATCGATCAGCTCAAGAAGGACGGGGCAACAAGGATCCGCCTCCTGTCCATCATCGGCTGTCCTGAAGGCGTCAAAGCCGTTCACGACGCACACCCCGACCTACCAATCACCCTGGCAGCGTTGGATGAGCGGCTGAACGAGAACGCCTACATCGTGCCCGGCCTTGGCGACGCAGGTGACCGTATCTACGGGACCCTCTAGTGTCCGGCTCAGCAGACAAGCCGGCGATTCAAAAACACGACATTGATTGGGATCAGCTGCGAGCTACCGCTCTGGAAGCCTCCAAATCCGCCTATGCCCCCTATTCCAACTTCCACGTTGGTGCCGCGGCGCTCGTTGATGACGGGCGAATCATTACCGGGTGCAATGTAGAGAATGTGTCTTATGGCCTCGGTCTTTGTGCCGAATGCGGCCTAGTCTCAGCCCTTCACTCAAGCGGCGGAGGCCGCCTCATCGCGGTAGCAACAGTTTCCGGATCTGGTGAGCAATGCACCCCTTGTGGACGTTGTCGCCAGCTCCTCTTGGAAAACGGTGGGCCCGAATGTCTGGTCGACGGCGTTGACTCACCCCAAACCATGGCTCAACTCCTACCCGGTGGATTCGATACCGACCGGCTGGCCGAGGGTTAGCAAAGCCGATCGCCGTTCACCAGCAAACCCCTTCACACTCAGTTCAACCGGACTAATCAGGAGATTCACATGGCAACCTGGGATGCAACAACGGTCATCATGCTCAAGCGGGATAAACAAACCCTGCCCGACGACGCCATTCGTTGGTTTATCCAGGCCTATACCGATGGCACCGTCGCTGATGAGCAAGCCTCCGCCCTGGCCATGGCCGTATTCTTGAACGGTTTGAGTGGCGATGAGCTAGCTGTCTGGACCGAAGCCATGATCAACACGGGAACCCGGGTCACCCACAGCGGGATCGACCTTCCCCTAGTCGACAAACACTCCACCGGCGGTGTCGGCGACAAGGTTTCACTGATCCTGTGCCCACTTATTGCCGCCCTCGGCGGCATGGTCATGCCTCAACTCGCTGGTCGCGGCCTTGGCCACACTGGTGGAACCATTGACAAGATGGAGGCTATTCCCGGCTGGCATCCGGAGATGACTCCCGACGCGCTCAAGGCCGCCCTCTTGGACGTTGGTGCCGTGATTGCTGCAGCCTCCGGCGAGATCGCCCCCGCTGACAAGAAGCTCTATGCCTTGCGTGACACCACCGGAACGGTGGCCTCCATACCTCTCATCGCCTCATCCATCATGAGCAAGAAAATTGCCGGTGGGACCGAGTACCTGGTCTTAGACGTCAAGGTTGGGCGCGGTGCCTTCATGCAAACCGTGGAGGAAGCACGAGAGCTGGCCGAAACCATGGTTGGCATCGGAAATCGGTCTGGTGTGAAGACCTCAGCCCTGCTGACCCGGATGGATCAACCCCTCGGCCGCATGATTGGCAATACCCTGGAGGTCGATGAATCGGTCGCCACACTGCAGGGAAATGGCCCCCAGGATCTGGTTGACGTGACGGTGGCCCTGGCCCAGGAAATGATGGACCTAGCAGGCGTGCCCGGCGATCCAGCAGCCATGCTGGCCTCGGGCGGAGCGATGGCTAAATGGGACGCCATGGTTCGGGTCCAAGGCGGTGATCCCGATGCGCCGCGCCAGTACGCAGCCAACCGCCAAGAACTCCTGGCTCCCCAAGCCGGATTCGTAACAGACATGAATGCTCTCAGCATGGGTCTGGCCTCCATGCGCTTAGGAGCTGGCCGAGCCAGGAAGGAAGATGCTGTCTCATTCGGAGCGGGAATCCAGATCCTGAAGAAGCCGGGTGAATCGGTGGAAAAGGGCGAACCTGTTCTGGCGTTGTTTGCCGATGAGGAATCCCGTTTCATCGGAGCGAATGAACTTCTAGATGACGCGATCCAATACGGATCTGAGGCACCCGAACCCTCGTCTCCAGTTATTGAACGAATCGCCTAAGCCAGAAGCATCAAAAATGCTCAGGTGCGGCGTTAGCCCTGGTGTCGCCGGTTAGCCTGAGACATGGACCGAGCCACTGCTGACCTCATTGTCAAAGCCCCAAAAGTTCTTCTGCATGACCATCTGGACGGAGGCATGCGGCCAAGCACCGTGATTGAGTTGGCCCAAGAACAGGGCTACAAGGATCTACCGACGACCGACCCTGATGAGCTGGCGACCTGGTTCACTCGTGGCGCCGATCGACGCAATCTCGAGCTCTACTTGGAAACCTTTGCCCACACCGTTGGTGTCACCCAAACCAAGGATGGCCTGATCCGGGCAGCAGCCGAAGCAGCCGAAGACCTGGACAATGATGGTGTTGTCTACGCCGAGGTACGTTTCGCGCCCGAACAACACATTTCTCAAGGACTTACGCTGGATGAAGTAGTCGAAGCTGTCCAAGAAGGATTCCGAATCGGCTCAGAAGGACGGACCATCACCGTCGGCACCCTCTGCTCGGCTATGCGTACCGCCGCCCACTCACTCGAGATCGCCGAATTGGCTATTCGCCACCGCGATAGTGGAGTTGTAGGTTTCGATATTGCCGGTGCCGAGGCCGGGTTCCCTCCCACCCGTCACCTGGCCGCATTCCAGCTAGCCATGCGCGAAAACTTCCACATCACCATCCACGCCGGCGAAGCATTTGGCTTACCTTCCATTGCCGAAGCCCTGAACTATTGCGGCGCTGAACGATTGGGCCATGGTGTGCGCATCATGGACGACATCACCTTCAATCCGGACGGTCGGGCCGAACTTGGTCGCCTTGCCGCCTATGTTCGCGACTGTCGTATCCCGCTGGAAATGTGCCCAACTTCCAACGTCAACACCGGTGCCGCTGACAGTATTGAAGACCACCCGATCGGCGTCTTGCGAAAGCTCCGCTTTCGAGTGACAGTCAATACCGACAATCGCCTGATGAGCAACGTCAAGCTCTCCGATGAGTTTGTGAAACTCTTCGATGCCTTCGGATACGGCTGGAGCGATATGGAGTGGCTCACCCTCAACGCAATGAAGAGCGCATTCTGGCCCTTTGAGCAGCGACTCAAGATCATCAACGAGATCATAAAACCCGGCTACGCCTCCCTTCGCGACTCGAACCTTTGAGCGAGCCAGCCGTACAACTCTGCGGGCTGGTCAAACAATTCGACGAAAAAGTGGCAGTGGATCACCTGGACCTCGTCGTTCCACGCGGAAGCTTTTTTGGCCTCGTTGGTCCGAACGGTGCTGGGAAGTCCAGCACTCTCAAAATCAGTACCGGACTCCTTCGGCCTGATGCTGGGACCGCATACGTCGACGGACTTGACGTTTGGGACGATCCAAAAGCAGTCAAAGCTCGAATCGGGGTTGTACCCGAAGAGCTCCGCCTGTTCGAACGACTGACAGGACGAGAGCTACTGGAATACGTTGGTCTGCTTCGTGGCATTCCACAGGCTGAGGCGATCCGACGGTCATCTGACCTGTTGGAAATCCTCGATCTGAGCGAGGCAGCCGGTCGACTCGTTGTGGACTACTCGACGGGGATGAGGAAGAAGATCGCTCTCGCCGCCGCCGTGCTTCACCGTCCGACCGTCTTGTTCTTGGACGAACCGTTCGAGTCCGTTGACCCCCTTTCGGTCCGTGTGCTTCGCGCCCTGCTGGAACAGATGGTGGCTGGCGGAGCGACCGTCATTTTCTCCAGTCATGTGATGGAAGTGGTTGAGGGCATCTGTGACCATGTTGCGGTCATGAATGCCGGTCGAATCGTTGCCGGTGGGCCGATCGAGACCTTGTGCGCTGATCGTCGGCTTGAGGACGTCTTCGTCGAAGCAGTTGGACTCCCCTCAACCACCGTCGACCTTGACTGGCTTCAGCCATAGGACCCCATGACCGGATCTGAGCCAACCAGCACCAAGGCAACAACAAGTAATCAAGATCGGCTGCCAACTCCAGGGACGGCCACTATGGTCCGACTCTTCGTTCGTCTCAAGTTTCGTCTCCTCCGCAATGTTTTGCGTACCAATGGGCGCTGGGGCCTTGTCATGTTCACGGTGGCGTCCCTTCTTGTTGGGCTGGCAGCCGGACGCTTGGTGTACACCATGAGTGAGGTTTGGCGGTTTCAAGTCGGTCCCCTCATTGGTGGTTCTCTTGTTCTTGGCTGGCTTGTTGGGCCGCTCCTTTTCGGTGCCAGTGATGAGACAATCGACACCACCCGCCTTGCCCTCTTCTCATTGGAATCACGGCCGTTGGCTGCTGGCATGGCTGCGGCCAGCATTGTTGGCCCCGGCCCACTTGCCGCCGGTATCCCCCTTCTTGTCTTGGCTTTTCGAGGGCCGACGCTGGCTCACAAACTATTTGGTGTCTTGGCCACCGTTCTGACTCTGGCTTTGGCCACTACCAGCTCCCGTCTGGCCTTGACCTACCTGGGGGCTAGTTTGCGAAGTCGGCGAAGCCGCGACTTTGCCACGGTTGCGGCTGGCCTGGTAGCCGGACTGGTTGGCGCAACCTTCCAGCTCCTCAACGTGTTTGGGGTAGATCTCACGGCCGAACACGTTGGCCAAGTGGCTGAAGTTGTACGCCTCACTCCGCTGGGGTGGGCCGGCGATGCAGTCGGTCGACTCTCGATCGGCGAGTTCGCCATTCCCGCGGTTGAGTTGGCAGCCACGTCAGCCCTGCTCGTTGTCATCTTGCGAGGCTGGGTAGATGTCCTGGAGAAGGCTCTGGCCAATGTTGCCGATTCTGACGTTGACACCATTTCTGGTGGGCACCTCCTGAAGGACTCAGCCAAGCACAGTCAGGATTCTCGACACCCGATCCTGGTTGTGCTGGCCAAGGAGCGCCGCTATCTGAGCCGCCACCCTCGCTATCGGGTTCAGGTTGTTAGCCAGCTCATCGTGCTGGTAATCGGAGGCGCGCCATTTCTCAGCGCAATCATTGACCGCAACCCCGAGGCGGTATTGTTTGGCTGCATACCAGGCCTGACGGCTGGAGTGACGGGATCAAACCTGTTGGGGCCCGATGGCAGGGCCCTCTGGGCGGAGCTGTTGGCCACACCCTCCTTTGCGCCCCTGCTGCGGGGCCGTTCGCTACTCTTCGCCATTCTGGGATTTGGAGCATCGGTCCTGGTGACTCTTGGTACCGCGGCCTGGACGGGAGGCTGGCGGTTTGCTCCTATTGCTATCTCCGCCGCCATTGGCATGGCCCTCACCGGTTCGGGTGTGGGGGCGCTGACATCGACCCTGGCGCCAACGCCCCTGGCTGATGACGACTCGGCCAATCCGTTTGCCACCAGTTCACCCGGTACGGGCTGTGTCAACGGACTCATCACTTTTGTTGGCGTCTTTGTTGGCCTACTGCTTGCCGTCCCGATCTTGTACGGGCTAGCCCAATCTCGAGACTCCACATCAGCCGGGATTGTGCTCAGCCTTGTCGCCCCAATCTATGGATTTGGCGTATGGCTGGCTGGAACCGCCATGGGGGCACGTCGAGCCGAGAAACGAGTTCCTGAACTGGTCAGCATCTTGTCGCACTCGCTCTAGCCACCACCCCACCCGTGCCCTAGTTGCTGGAAGGGTCTCGTGGGTAGTGGGCAAAGCGGGCCATTTCACCACCGTTTCTCCTCAGCACGTCAGCCCACAGTTTGGACGGGTCCACGTGAAAGACATCGTCCTTCGTCCCAGCAACCAGCCACCAGGCTCCCATGGCAAGCTCACCCTCCAGCTGGTTCGGGGCCCAGCCGGCATAGCCAGCAAAAACACGGATCCGCTCAATCCCATCGGCCTTGACGAGGGGGACCTGTTGCTCAAGATCAAGGCTCCGCAAGCCAAGAGCAAGTTCACCATCGTCAAAGGAACCGTCAGCCAAGACAACCATTGACCCTGCCTCCACCGGCCCTCCAGAGAAGATTGGTTCGCCTTCGGGAGCCATTGAGCCCCACTCGGAGAACGCATCAGCCATCAGCAATTCTGTCGGCCGGTTCAAGATGAGGCCAATTGCCCCGCCCTGGTCGTGCTCGACCAGCAAGGTGATCGTTCCGTTGAAGCTGTCATCGTGAAGAGCGGGCTTAGAAACCAGAAGCCGTCCTTCTAGGGTCACTGTCTAGCCCCTTTTGTCCAAGTCAAACATCAGTGTCACCGTACCGCGGGGCTTGGGCAAGTTGCGGCCGGTTAGAATGGTTGGATGCGCGCTCTCCCCAAAGCCAATGATGCCTGCTGGTGCGGCAGTGGCCAGAAGTACAAACGTTGCCATAAGAACTCGATGCAACCGGTGCGGGCAGGTAAACAGACTCCGTTGCGACCAGTGCCCGATTCTATTGCTCGCCCGATTTGGGCTGATGGCACCAGTGTCGAGCGTTGGGATGAGTCCAATGTGAAGTCAGCTGACGTCATCAAAAAGATGCGTCACGCCGGCCGAGAAGCAGCCGACACCTTGGCTTCCTTAGGAACCGTCATTGCTCCCGGAGTCACCACCGAAGAGGTTGACGCATTTTGTCATAGTGAATCAATCCGCCGCGACGCCTACCCCAGTCCACTCATGTACCCCGGTGGGTCAAACCCCTTTCCGAAGTCGCTTTGCACCTCGGTCAATGAGGTGATCTGTCACGGAATCCCCGATGATCGGCCGCTTCAAGATGGCGACATTCTCAATTGTGACGTGACCTTGTACATCGATGGTGTTCATGGTGATACCAACGCGACCTTCTATGTCGGCCAGGTCGATCCTGTTTCTCAACGGCTGGTCGAAGTCACCCGCGAATGCACCGCACGCGGCATTGCCGCTGCGGTTCCTGGGGCCCAGATCAATGCCATTGGCCGGGCTATTCAAGACCATGCAGAGGACAACGGCTACGGAGTGATTCGAGATTTCGTCGGGCACGGAATTGGCGAGCAGTTCCACACCGATCTGCAGGTTTGTCACTATTTTCATCCCCAATTGACCGACATCATCGAGGTCGGCATGACCTTCACCGTCGAGCCGATGATCTCGGTTGGGTCATGGAAGGCCAAGATGTGGTCCGACGGTTGGACGGCAACGACATCTGACCGAAGTCGAACTGCCCAGTTTGAGCACACCATCTTGATAACCGAAGATGGGCCCGAGATCCTGACGACTCCCAGTGATCCGGCAGGCCATCCCTATTGGGATCTTGCTGGCCTCGGTGTCTAGCCCGGTCAACCAGGAGTGACCGCGCAACTAATGGTTACGGGTTCCAGCCGTGGGTGTGGATGAGGGCAAGCCGTTGTTTGCCCGATGACCAGTCAAAGACGAAGTGGATGCGCTGCCAGTCAAGGCCATCGTCCGAATTCGGCTTGTCGATGACGACTCGGGGTAGCCCTGCAGGCGCTGACCACATGAACCCGTCACCAGCACGAGAGCAAACATTGTCACTGTTTCCCTGGCCATACGCAACGGAGATCTCACGCATCTCATACCAACACAGACGCTTCACGTCACTGTTTGGTTGCCCTCATAGACGATTACCGGCTCTTGCATATCAACATCATATACTATATGGTGAATATATGGCTCATCGAACAACCTTGATACTGGACGAGGCTTCACAGGCAAAGCTCAAAGAGCTCAGCACCCTGCACGGAACCCAAAGTGCGGCAATTCGCGATGCCCTGGACAAGGCTCACGCAAGACTTATTCGCAATCAAAAGCGAGCGGCCTTCATCGAAGAGCTGATCACTGAGGCCGGTGAGCCAACCTCTGAAGATCGGGCTTGGGCCCGCGAGGTTGCAGCTTCGGCGGCGGCAGCAAAGGTCAGGGCCAGTACTAGTGATTCTTGATGCCGGAGTCTTTTATCTGGCTGAGCGAAACCCCCGCCGACTGGCTGCACTCCTGACTGAACTCACTGACGAAGACTTCGCCACCAATGAGGCTGTCATGGCCCAAGTCTGGAGGAATCCGCCACGCCAGGTACCCATTACCCGCCTTCTTGCCAGTCTGGGCGTAGAGGTTTTGCCTCTTACCGACGGACGTTCCATCGGAGTACTCCTAGCCCAGACCGAGACAACCGATGTCGTCGATGCCAGTATCGCTCTCCTGGCCAGAAGTTGGAATCAGCCCGTCTTAACTTCGGATCCCAACGATCTGCAGGCACTGGGTGCCATCACGATCACACTGTGAAAACGAGCACATACCGCCGAAGACGTGTACCGCTAGTAGAAGCCAAGCATGCGTCCGGATAGAGCAAGCACGGTGACAACAAGGACTGGTCTGATGACCTTCTCTCCCCCATCAACGGCAATCTGTGATCCGACATAACCACCAATGAACGCACCGGCGGAGAGCACACCGGCTGGGCCCCAACGAACCTGGCCACGGCTGACGAAGATGATCACGGCGATGACCGACACAACGACAACCACATAGATCTTGATGGAGTTGGCTGTTACCAGGTCATAGCCCGCCCGCGATAACACCAGCAGCATGATCAAACCAACACCGGCCTGGATCGCGCCAGCATAAATCCCGATGCCAAAGAAGACGGTTGCGGTGACCCAGACCGGCCACGGTTCGGGAGCCTTCTTCGCCTTGGGCTTGAGAATAGCCAAGATAACCAGAGGAATCATGAGCAAACCAAAGGCCTTCTTGAAGATCTCGTCATCCAAGCCAGAAACAACCAGAGCGCCAATGAGTCCTCCAGCCGTGGCCGGAACCAGGATCGGGATCAGTTCCTTGGTGACCTTGTGCCCCCGCCTCCAGAACCCATAGCCAGAGCCAAGAGTCTGGATCAGAACAGCGATTCGATTGGTTCCGTTGGCCAACAATCCTTCGACGCCACCAAGGGCCAGCAATGGCACCGTGAGTAAGGATCCACCTCCCGCCATGGCGTTAACAACGCCAGCAAAGAGCCCTCCAGCAAAGATGAGTGCGGCCTCGCTCCAAGACATTTGAGGGACGCTACCCCGTTTCAGGGCGCTGAGGTGACAGAATCACACGATGCGTAGAGGCCTAGCAGGACTCATTCTCGGCTTGTCCCTTGTTCTTGCCTCAGTGGCGTGGGCTGGTTTCGTGATGTCACGGACCGTTCTGGACCCCGGACGATCCGAACGATTGGCTGATCAAGTATTTGAGAACGAACAGCTGCGGGGAGCTCTCAGTGAACGTCTCGCCACTGGACTACAAGCCGTGATTCCCAGCGATATTCCCGTGCCCCCCGAACTCTTAGAACAAGCCGCTGACCTGGCGCTTGATGATCCGGCCGTACAGACACTGGTTCGAGATGGAATTGTTGCCACCCATCGCAATGCCCTGGAAGGAAAGTCCGAGCCTGTCACCCTTGACGCCAGCGCGCTCGGTATTGCTGGCCGTGATGCTCTCATCTCCTTGCGGCCCGAACTCGCCGCAGTCGTACCCGAGATCCCCCCGGTCGAAGTAACCCTGCCAACGGGAAGGCTCAGCTTCCTCGGAACCATCAGGGACTTTGTCGAACGGTTCACCACGATCTGTGCTGCCCTGGCTCTGGTTGGTGCCTTGTCCGCGTTGTTGTTGACCACCAATCGACCAGCAATCCTGCGGCGGGTGGCATTCTGGGCCTTTGGAGCGGCAGCCTTCTGGATGGTCGTCGGCTTTGGTGTGCCGTGGATGGCCAAGACACTTGCTCCCTCATCCGATGCCATCGTCGCTGCCATCATCGATGTGTTCTTTGGTGCAATGATTCCTCCAGCGATCACCATGGCCGTTGTTGGCGCTGCCTTGTTTGGCGCATCACTTATCTGGGCGGCGGTTCCGACTGGCGATGAACGCCAACCGGCTGTTGCTCATGTTGCGAGTCAGCAACAGACTTACCCGCAGCAGGGTCGGCGTCAGCAACCGGACCGTCGAACCGTCGCTGGTTCTTCCTCCAATATCCGGCCTGCCCGCCAAGACCCCAGCCCGAGCATTCCCCAACAGCGTGCACCACAGCAACAGTCATCCCAATACCTGCCGCAACAAAACCATCAAGTCCCGCAGCCACCGGTCCAGCACCAACAACTGCATCAGACCGGCCAGCAACCAACTTCCGCGCAATACCAAGACCAGCATCGCAGTGCTCAACGGCCCCAACCGGTCGACCCAACCATGACCCAGGGATACCCGACCCAGCATCAATCCGGGTCGCATCTATCCGGGCCGCAGCAGCTTGGGGCAACTGGCGAGAGCCTTGCCGAACCTGATCCTTGGGAAGCTACTCACCCCCAGCCGATCCAGCCAGACAAGCCGAAACCGCAGTGGGTAGAGGGAGTCGGCTACGTCGACCCCGAGCAGAGCTCGTAGCGAACGACTGGCTCCAGTTGCCGCAATAGCAAGATCGGGATAGCCGAACTATTGCGGTGGACCTAATTTGCTCAGTGGCATCAACAGGGCTGCTCTACCCACGGAGGACCAGATGAAATTCGAAGCGGAACCCATCGGACAGACCACTAGCGATGGAGATGACTCTACGGTTGTCCTGTACCCCGAGTATCGCCGAGGGCTGCTGGGCTTAGACGGATTCTCTCACGCCATCATCACCTGGTGGGCGGACAATCTCACTGATGTTGAACCTCACGACCCACTTGAAATCCAGCGAGTCCTCTACACCGGTGGACCGGACCGGACCGGTGTGTTCTCTACCCGAACACCCCGGAGGCCGAACCCGATTTGTCTGACGGTGGCCATGATCACCTCCGTCGATATCGACTCCGGTGTGGTCAGATTCGGGTGGCTGGACACCTTGCACGAAACACCAGTACTGGATATCAAGCCTTACTTTCCGGCCAGTGACCGGGTTCAGGTTGTCGGCCTTCCAGGCTGGTTCGCGTCCTGGCCCCAATCACTGGAAGAGTCCGCGACCTTTGATTGGGGTTCTGCCTTTGTTGAGAACAGCTAGGTCCGTAGCGGCCGGACCGGTATCCATATCTCCACGGACCGACCTAAGGAGGACCCCGTCTCATTCGTGAATCGTTCGTAGCAAACCCGGTCGTCGGGCTCATAGCCACTGCTTGGAAGCCAGGTTCCCAACAGGCCGCGCCACGCAGTGGCGTAGTCAGCATCAGTCAAGACAAAGCGGCCAACCGCGCAAGTTCCAGCCCCTAGAGTTGTCTGTCCGACCGGTGGCAAAGGCACGACACCATCGGGGATGACGACGCACGCGCTGACCCGTAGACGCGCATCGCTAGTGAGTTCGGGATCGTCGTGATAGAGGGCAAGGTTTGCCTCAGATTCGAGTCCGACCCGTCGTGCCCATTGCGTGATGCGCTGAAAGAGATCAGCGAAGACCTCACCAGAGCCCTGAAACTGGCCGGTATGGCGCACGTAGGCAACCCGCAAGGGACCGACGGTCTCCAGGGTCACTGTCGCGGGAGGCAGCCCAGGACACAGGAGGCTCCATTCCATACCGGTCCGAACTTCGGTGCTCTTCCCCAATGGACTCATTCCAACTTCGGCGTTCAATGGATTGCCGCTTGGTGGCGAGCCTGGATTCGGAAGGTTGCGCATCGGACCGGAACGCCAGACACTTGGCGTCGAGCCCTAGGCCGCCTTGAACGCTCGAGAGAACGCAGACGGAGTCCCGAACCCACAGTCAGCGCCGATTGAGGAAATTGTTCGCTGAGGCTGACGGGTTAGCATCGCCGCGGCCCGTTCAATCCTCACCCGGGCCACGAACTGGTTCAATGGTTCTCCAGTAACCGCGGCGAAGATGCGATGGAAGTGAAATCGGGAGAATTGGGCGACCTGTGCGATCTGTGCGAGATGCAACTCTTCTGAGAGATTGGCCTCGATGAAGTCCATGGCCGCGTTGACTCGTTGGATATAAACCTCCTCCGAAGAGGCAACACTGACTCCGCTCTCCGCTCTTATGACGTTCATGGTTCTATCACCCAAGCCACGATAACGGCAACGACTGGTACCGGCCCAGTCGCCATTTCTCAAGCAGCAAGGACAGATCCGACTCATCTACGGACCCGGGCAAGGTTGCCTTCCTTCGTCACGTAGTATACCCTACCCCCCTATGGCAGGCTATTCCATCAGGAAAGAAGACTACATCAAGCGCCTTCGACGAATCGAAGGCCAGGTACGCGGCCTGCAGCGCATGATTGACGAAGACACCTATTGCATTGACGTCCTAACCCAAATCTCCTCCACAACCAAAGCCTTGCAAAAGGTCGGCCTTGGTCTCCTGGACGAACACCTCCACCATTGTGTCAAGGCCGCCGTCGCTGAATCTGACGAAGCGGGCAATGAGAAACTTGACGAGGCAATGGTGGCTATCGAACGGCTGATGAAATCATGACTTCCACCACAACCACCGACAAAATCGACGCAACCAACCTGGTCGAGATCCAGCTGCCCGTCGAGGGTATGACCTGCGCTTCATGCGCGTCCCGCATCGCTCGCTCCCTCAACAAGATGGACACCGTCGGCGACGCCGAGGTCAACCTGGCTGCCGCTGAAGCGACCATCCGTTTCGACCCCACGACCATGGACGCAAAAACGGCGACCCAGACCTTCACCGATCAGATCGAGAAGCTGGGGTATCACGTACCCGAACATGTTGACTTCGACGGCGAACAACGCGGCCTGGGTCAACGATCAGCCGTGGGGCTCACTCTTGCCGTCCCCGCCATGATCATCTCCATGATTCCTGCCTTCCACTTCGACGGATGGCGCTGGTTTGTACTCGTTCTGGCCACACCAGTTGTGGCCTATGTCGGCTGGCCCTTCCACCGCAAAGCCGTAGCCGGAGCGCGTCAAGGGGCGCTGGGCATGGATGCCCTGGTATCACTTGGCAGCGGCGTCGCCCTCATCTGGTCACTCATCATCGTGATCGGCGGATTCGATGACGACATCCACTTTGGTGCCGCCGCACTCATCGTCGCCCTCATCACCCTCGGCAAATGGCTGGAGGCCAAAGCCAAGGGATCCGCTCGAGATGCCATCGCCGCCCTCGCTGACCTGAGTGCTGACACCGCCGAGCTCGAAGACGGAACCATCATCCCTGCTTCCCAACTTGAAGTTGGAGCACGCTTTGTCGTACGAACCGGTGCAAGCATTGCCACCGACGGCATCGTCGTTAGTGGCGACGGAGCAGTCGATACCTCCATGATCACCGGTGAACCGGTACCAGTAAACGTTACTGTCGGCGATGAGGTCGTTGGCGCAACCGTCGCCAAAGCTGGCTACTTCGTGGTCGAAGCCAACCGAGTTGGTGCCGACACCACCCTGGCCCAAATCGGCAAGCTTGTGGCCAAAGCCCAAGGAGCCCAAGCGCCAATCCAACGGCTGGCCGACAAGGTCTCCGCCATCTTCGTTCCCATCATCATCGCCATCGCCATCGCCACCTTCTTGGGCTGGTTGGCCACCGGGCACTCCCTGGCGGACGCCATCCGCCCAACCGTGGCCGTTCTGGTAATCGCCTGCCCCTGTGCCCTTGGGCTGGCAACTCCAATGGCCATCATGGTCGGGACGGGCAGAGGCGCTCAGCTTGGAATCCTCATCAAGGGTGGTGAGGTTCTCGAAGCCGCCCACGATGTCGACACCATTGTCCTGGACAAGACCGGGACCGTAACCGAAGGCAAGATGCAGGTTGTCCAGGTTTCTGGCGTCGATTCCAAGCCAACCAATATTGCTGAGCGGCTCCAGACCCTTTCGGCTACTGCTGCACTCGAAGCCCGCTCTGACCACCCAATCGCTCGAGCCATCGTGTCCTACGTCGAGGCCTTGGCATCAAGCCTGGATACCGAGCCTTCCGATACACCAATCGAAAACTTCGAGGAACGCCCTGGCTTTGGTGTGGTTGGCACCGTGACAACGCGGCCCGATGCCACTGTTGAGTTTGGTGTCGGCCGTGCCAAACTGTTCCATTCCATTCCAACCAGTCTGGCCACCCAAGCAGCCGAGGCCGAAGCCAAGGGCGGCACCGTTATCTATGCCGGCCCAATCGAACAAGCCGAGCTAATCCTCAGCGTTGCCGACACCATTCGACCAACCAGCCGCTTGGCCATTGTTGAGCTCAGGGAACTCGGTCTCGACACCGTCTTACTCACCGGCGACAACGCAACCACAGCAAATGCCATTGCCGAGACCGTTGGCATCTCGACGGTCATCGCCGAAGTCTTCCCCGAAGACAAGGACAACGAGATCGCCAAGCTGCAAGAGGAGGGCCACAAGGTGGCTATGGTCGGCGATGGCATCAACGATGCCCCTGCCCTGGCCCGTGCTGACCTCGGCATCGCCATGGGAACGGGTACCGCCGTGGCCCGGGATGCAGCAGACCTCACACTCGTCAGTGCCGATTTGCTGGCCGCCGTCGATGCCGTGCGTCTGGCTCGGCGGACCTTCGCCACCATTCGGGGCAACCTGTTCTGGGCCTTCGCCTACAATGTTGCCGCCGTCCCCATTGCTGTTTCTGGCCGTCTCAATCCAGCCGTTGCTGCCGCCGCTATGACCTTCTCCTCGCTCTTTGTTGTCACTAACTCTCTGCGACTCCGTGGCTTCAAATCCATCCGCAAAGAGAGCGGCAAGGCCCGGCCACTGGCCACAACCACATCCGATCCCGATTCAATGTCAACCCAATCAATCGAAACCCAGGAGGTTTCTTCATGACCGTTACCTATTCCGTGCCAACCATCACCTGCGGACACTGCAAGTCTGCCATCGAAGGTGAAGTCAGTCAGGTGGCCGGTGTCGACTCGGTTGTGGTTGATATCGAAGGCAAGTCCGTCGCTGTCGTTGGCGGCGAAGATGCGGCTATTCGAGCCGCTATCGACGAGGCCGGATTCGACATCGCTGACGAATAGGCGTTTTGGCACCACTCAACGATCTGGCCATCTGGTAGCCCGCCCAGGCACTCTCAGGCCAATTGTTTGATGGCGTGAATTTCCCCGTCTTCTATCTTGCCCGATGGCTCATAGCCTCGGGCAAGATAGATCGGTCCCGGTGAGCCTGGACCCTCGGACCATGAGACTTCAATGGCAGCCGCGCCCTGCCCTTTGCACCATTGCTCGAATAGGTCAAGGGCGACCGAGCCAATACCGCGTTGTTGATGCATCCGATCGACCAAGAACCGCCACAAGTATGGGTTGGCATGGTGTTCAGTCATCTCCGACGCCATGATGAATCCAATAATCTCCCCGTCAGCCTCAATGGCTCGGTACCAAGGAACGAGGGTGCCTCCATTCTCCACTGGGGGCACCAGAGCGTCCCGGAAGTTGCCGAGCATGGGGGAAACGAAACGCTCCTGGGATTTATGGGTAGCCAACGCGGCAACCGCCCGCCGATTGGCAGCGGTCACCGGCACCAACTCCACCCGCTCGGGGCGTTGTCGGGGACGATTGCACCAGGCCTCCCAATCAGCACGGGGCATGCCATACAGGATGTCATCCGAACACTCCTCACCAACCCAGAACGACTGACGAATCAGGCCTTCGAAGACTAAGCCGCATGCCTCCATAACGCGAAGCGATGCTGGGTTGTCTGGGTGTGCCGATGACTCGATCCGGGTGACTCCAAACTCATCGAACAGGTAACGAATTATGGCCTCGGTGGCTTCGGTGGCGTAGCCGCGTCCCCAATAGTCAGGATGGAAGGTGTAGCCAACTAGCCCACTGCGGCCACCCCAAGTGATTTCGACGGCCAGGGCACCCAGAATCCGGTCCGTTTCGGCGGCGTCAACGACGGTTAGGTTCCAGCCCTCGCCATCAGTCGGACCATCCATGGTCTCCAGTGCCGCCATCCTGCGCTCCGCCCGTTCCAGTGTGTAGGGCATCTCCCAATCCTGATAGCGAGCCACTTCGGGCAAATTGCAGCGCTCAAAAGCGGCTTGGGCATCACTAAGTCGAGACGGCCGCAGTATCAGTCGCTCAGTACGAATCGGTTCAAAGCTCACAGTCACCGACCGTAGTCGACAGAGCTCATTCTCCTTGAGAGTTTCTCAGGCCAACTGGTCGCACTTCAAGCCAGCTGGTCGTCAATCCAAGCCAAAACTTCAGCCCGGACCTCAGCTTGCTCTGGCTCATTCAGCGTCTCATGGCGCAACCCATCCCATACCCGTCGGGTCACGTTGGACAGCTGCCCCAACGGTCCAGACGACGCGGTCGGCACCAGATTGTCACTCCCACCGTGAAAAACATAGGTCGGTAAGGTGATCCGGTTGATGGCAGCCGATGTCGTCTTCATGGTGCTCAGGACGGCGTGACCGAGCCCGGCCGTCGACCCGGCAATCACCAGCCGGTCACTCAGGTAGGCCTCCTGCACCGCAACATCGCGACTCAACAGCTCACCGTCGATCGGTGACTTGATAAAGACTTTGGGCAGTGTCCGGCCAAGGAGTGGAGCCATGATCCGTTGCCAGAGCGGGATCTCAGCCGACAAGGCCGGGGCGCTAAGTACAGCAAGGTCAGGACTGGGGCGATTTGACACCAGATAGGCGGCACAAATCAAGCCACCCAACGAATGACCCATGAGGATCACCGGGATGCCGAGCTCGCGACGTAGCGCCAACAGGTCCTCAACATCATCCAAGAATTCGTCGAAACTATTGACGAAAGCACGGCGCCCTCCAGACTGACCGAAACCTCGATTGTCGAATGACAAAACATCAATGCCTTGGCTGGCCAGGTAAGAACCCAGCTGCTCATAGCGGCCACAATGCTCGCCAATACCGTGCACCAGCAGCAAGGCCGCTCGAGGATTCTCAGCCCGCCAATGGCGACGCAGTTGGGTTAGTCCGTCTCTCGTAGAAGACAATTCAGAGGTCGAAGCAAAATCAGTCACCCAATGATGCTATCTCCACCAGTTTCATAGGCCAGAATAGGGTGGTGCCAAGACGCCCAATCTTCATTGCCACCGGCGGCGCGCTCGGAGTACTCATTCGCTGGGCGCTCCTGGGCCTGGCCGACACTCATTCGACACTTGCGGTGTTGGGTCTCAACATTGTTGGCTCCGTTCTTGTCGGGGTGCTGCTTGGCCGTGGCCGGACCAACGGCCCGGCCTGGTCCTTCGGTGCCCTGGGTTTCTGTGGCGGGCTCACCACATTCTCCAGCTTCGCTCTCAACGCCGCGAGATACCTGGACAGTGGTGACCCTTCCCGAGCCCTCGGGCTAATCACTTCTACGGTGCTACTGGCGATCATTGCTGCCCGGGTTGGCTACAGCGTCGGCTTGCGAACTCTGCCGGAGACCACTCAAGCCCCTGACGGAGACTCAGACGAGCGGAGTAAGGGGTTCGGTAGCAGATGAGCACTGGACTATTCATACTCTTACTGGTCGCTGGTGCACTCGGTGCCGTCGGTCGGACTTCGCTTGGCCAACGCTTCAACGGCCTAATCGCTCTCGGGACCCTGGCGGCCAATGTGACTGCTTGTCTCTTGCTCGGAGCAGCCAGTGGATGGCTGGAGACTGGACATTGGCGAGGCGAAGAGATCTGGAACGACCCAGCCTCAATCGCCCTTCAGGTTGGGCTCTTGGGCTCGCTCTCCACCTGGTCCTCCCTGGCCAATGACATTGCCACCCATATTCGAGCCAAGCAATCCAGTGAAGCCCTGACCATCCTGGGGCTCAATCTGATTCTCGGAATTGGGGCAGCTTGGATTGGGCTCAGACTCGCCCACGCGATCGGCTAGGCCATATCTCTCCAACCCTGCCTACTCACTCCCAGTCGAAGCGGATCGAACCTGCTCACAGTCAACGGTAATCTCGCCGACGATCTCTTCGGTATCGGGGA
Source organism: Actinomycetes bacterium (assembly GCA_024280015.1). Taxonomy (GTDB): domain Bacteria; phylum Actinomycetota; class Acidimicrobiia; order Acidimicrobiales; family SZUA-35; genus JAJRQY01. The sequence goes on along the minus strand of JAJRQY010000140.1, from coordinate 38,338 downwards.
CAACGATCCGCACATAACCCTCCACCAGTTCTGGGTCATCAAGACACTGTTGCTCGGCGTAGCCGATGGCCACCCGGTTCTGAGACTCATTCGGGTTAGCGAGATCCAGCCCTTCTGGAATAGTGCTGGACGCTACAGTGGGCACTGATGTGGAGTTCAGGTCGATCGGGACGGCCGTCTCGCCGGTACAAGCTGTTGCCAAGACAACAACGATGAGGGCAAGGCTGACCGGCCGTTTTGTCCAACCGCGCCGTGGCTGAGCTCGCAAGGGAGGGGCAAAAAATGACGTTCTGATCAAAGCGGTACCCACTCGGCCAACGGTAGCCGCCAGCCGCTAGGGTTCGTCGTCGTGCCATCCAGCGATCAAGACCTCGAGCCCCTTCCTCGCAGGGTTGTCCTTGGCCTCTCGGTTGGTCACGGAGGCATGTCAATCCTCATCAACCTCCTTGGCATCTTGTTGGTGTTCTTCTATCTACCGCCCGAGTCCGCTGGGCTCCCCCAGCTCGTCACCGACAAGACCTTCTTTGTCGTCCTCAATGCCATAGTCGTCATTGCTGCCGCCGGTCGCCTTACCGACGCCATCAGTGACCCATTGATTGCCATCTTCTCCGATCGTTCCAACCACAAGTTGGGCCGTCGCATCCCCTTCATGCGGCTAGGAGCAATCCCGGCCGCTATTGCCACCTTCTTGATGTTCACCCCACCGGTCGGCTCAGAAAGCGGTTGGAACATCCTCTGGCTCCTCGCCATCCAGATCATTCTCTATACCGCACTCACCGCCTATGTCACCCCAGCCTTCTCACTGGTCGCCGACCTCGGACGCACCGCCAACGAACGACTGGATCTGGCCACATGGACGTCGGTGTTCTGGGGCCTAGGCATTGTCGTTGCTGCCATGACCCCCTTCTTGTCAACCATGTTGGAAAAGACAGGACTCAGTACTATTCGTTCCTGGCAGGTTTCAGTAGGCATGGTCTGCGTCGTAGCCGTTGTGGCCATGCTCGTCCCAACCATCACCATCGATGAGCCCCGCTGGGCCCGATCACAACCCAGCGCCGTGCCCTTCCGCCAAGCCGCCTCAACCGTCCTCGGCAACGAGTTCTTTCGCTACTATTTGGCCGCGGACTTCGCCTACTTCTCCGGCTTGATGATCATCCAAACCGGCTTGCTCTACTACGTCACGGTCCTGCTCGAACTCAACGAGGTTCTAACTGCACCGCTCCTTTTACTCATGGTGATTGCCTCTATGGGTCTCTACCCCATTGTCAACAGGACAGCGAAACAGCGAAGCGGTAAACAGCTGGTGATCTTTGCCTTCCTGGTTTCAACCATCGACTTCCTCGGTGTCATCTTCCTCGGCCAGTACCCGGTCCCAAACTGGGTACAGGCCATCGGGGTCATCCTGATCTTCTCCATCCCGTTTGCCATCTTGAGCGTGCTGCCCCAATGGATCCTGTCCGACATTGCCGAGCATGCGTCCCAAACCAGCGGCGACTCCATGGCGGCCATGTTCTTCGCCGCTCGGACCTCAATCCAAAAGATCAGTCAAACCGTTGGTGTCATCCTCTTTGCCCTCTTGACCTCGTTTGGTCGCGACGTCGGCGATGACCTCGGCATCCGACTATCGGGGGCGGCCGGTGTTGTGCTCTATTTCTCTGCCGCCATGCTGTTCCGGAACTATGACGAAGACAAGCTCAAGGCCGAGCTGGCCGAAGTTAGCTCGGCGGCCTGATCACCAGTTCTTGGCACACTGACCCCCGACTCAGAGCTCAGAAACACGGATGTAGTCAACTTCTAAGGTGGCGGGAAGAGCCAGCGGGTTCAGTGGTCCAGGGTTTCCTCCCAGAGCAAGATTGATTCGCAGCTCGGTCATTGTCTGGTCGAACGGAGCCGGGTAGCCCTGCAGGGTCGGTGCATCAGTAACCCGATGGGTCTCGATCCCATCCATGTACCAAACCAAGGTGCCACCTCGGCCATAGTCGAATCTGAACTCATGCCACTCATCGGAGAACTGATCACCAAAGATCTCACGCGACTTCTTGTCATGGCTACCATTCTGGTCAGCGAAGTGGATGCCGTAGGAAACCCGGTCCGGCGAATTGGCAGTCATCACCTCAAAGCCGTCCCATTCACCACCTGTTGGCCACTTGCCACCGGCCCACGAAGATGACCAAACCGCAGGCCAGAGGCCTTCTTGGTTGGTGTCATCAGCCGGAGTGAGCTTGACCTTCCATTCAATGGACTGGCCTGGAGACAAGGTCAAGGCTTGGGTACGCAACATCCCTGAAGTTTGGGCCCTCACCTGGCCATTGGGACACTGCACAGATCGGTTCTCAGCCAACAACACCAGATGGCCGTCCTTAACCGACACCTGAGCAGGGGTGTAGCACTGCAGCTCACTATTGCCGTCTCCGAACGTCGAATGCTCAACATTCCAAATTGACGGATCCAGGGTGTTGAAATCTTCTGCCCAGATGAGATCCCCGAGAGGCGGCAATGCCGGCAACGTCGAGCTTGAAGGGGTTGAGACCGCCTCGTCCTGCAGGCAGTTTGCCGGGTCAGCTCCAATGGAATCACAGCTCACAGGGCTAAGTTCCTCCTGGCCACCAGCTCGTCCGGCCATGAAGACACCAAGACCAAGAGCAGAGACTACGGCCGCGAGAATGACCAGGGACCAGCCAGAAGATCGGCCCGCTTTTGGCAACTCCGGTTGCTCGTCAATTTCGCTCACCAACGGTTCGCTCACCAACAATGTGTACACCAGATTCGTACCCGTTTGAATGAGGCCATAAGCCCAAATCTCGCCGGGTAAGGCAACCCGTCCGCACTCAAGGAGCAAATGAGCAACAAAGCCGCCGCCACCAGATGGTGGCAGCGGCTATTGGTAGTACCCCGTACGGGATTTGAACCCGTGTTACCGGCATGAGAAGCCGGCGTCCTAGGCCGGGCTAGACGAACGGGGCTCGGCCGAGCGAGTTTAGCCAGCAGTTGCCCGCTGACCAACACGATCGATTTGCTCGGAGGGGAGGACTTGAACCCCCAATGACTGGATCAGAACCAGTTGTGTTGCCAATTACACCACCTCCGAAGGTGACGGCGTAAGGGTAGCGGAGCACTGCACGTCCCGCACCCAAATTATGGTGTCGTCAGTCGAGGCTGTCACCGGAACATCCTGGGGGTCTGACCAACGACAAAGTCTGAGGTCTCTACCGTTCTTGTTGCCAGCTGCTTCCCGTTTCGCATCCCCGTGGCCCGGCTGGTACCGACCCAAGCAGCGCTGGGTGAGAACCCCAGTATCTAGGCGAACGAACAGCTAGAGAAGGCTTCGTCCTTCGATCGCGTCAGGTTCTAGACGAATCCAGGACACCTTCCAATCGCCGTCGGCCCAAGGAACAAGACCCAGCTGTTCCAGTTGTTCTTGCTCAGCCCAGCCATCGACTTCACGTCCGCGACCCTTGACCAGCACACTCCAACCGGTATGGGTTTCGACGTCCCATCCATCAATCTCAAAGGAGATCAGCTGGTTGGCAACGGCAGCGTTCAGTTTCTGACCAAGCAATGTCCGAAAGACGACGGAGCCTTCGAACCACCGGTAGTTAACCGGCAAGGCCACTGGGTATCCCTCGCTGAGAAAGACAACTCGTCCAACTGGTGTTTTCTCCAGCAAGTTCACACACTCGCTGGACTTGAGAGCAGCCAGCCCAAGGCCTCTCAGCTCGGTCGAATCATGTTCAACGCTCGGTACGGAATCGGACATCTTCTGCCTCCTCAATTCAGAGCTTCAGGTCGTTTCTTCAGAAATGCAGCCTGTGCTGCTCGACCCATGTATTCATCCCAACCTACTGCAAACGTTCCAATCTGCGAAAACCAATGATGCGGCCAGCGGCAACCGCTCCGGATTCTCGGATGAGGCGAGAAAACGAAGAGTCAGCGTTGGTGATGACCGCATCAGCTTGCAACCCAACCTCTCGGGCAACGAGTTCGGATCGCCGGGCGTGGTAAGGATCGGTCACCAGCAGTACGTCGGTGAGGCCGCTTTGACCGAGGAAACGAGAGGCTGCTGCCAGCGACTCATAGGTTGAGGTTCCCTGCACCTCAAGCTTGAGTTGCTCATCGGGGATATCGGCAACCAGACGCAAATAGTCATAGCTGGCCTTGGCTTCGGTTGTGACATCACCTGCTTGGCTGCCACCGGTGACAACAACGAACTCGACGCGCTTTGAGTCATACAGTTCTGCGGCCAGATCAAGTCTGCCTTGCAGGACCGGTGACGGCTCGCCGTTGTATTGAGCCGCTCCGAGCACGATGGCTGCTGAAGCGTCAGCGTCCGAAGATGATCCAGAAGCAACCCAGACATCGACGAAGTTGGCGATCAGGTAGAGAAAGGTCAGAGCCAGCAAGACACCAAGTAATCGAGCTGGCCGGATTCGACTAGGCACCTTGGTTCTGTCGACGTCGGGCTCATCCCTCCACATGACCGAACCCTTACAAACGAGCCCGAGCTGTGGTCAACCGACTGATCACCAGATCGCGGTCGAGTTCAGCCATCGGCTCGAACAGAGGTAGACCAAAACGCACTCCAGTCAGTGCCAGACGGACCGGAAGTTGGGTTTTGGTATCAAGTTCCTTACCTACCCCAAATACGACCTCCTCCAACGACTCAGGCGTCCAGGCACACGCTGCTAGGCGCTCAATAACCAGGTCAAGGACTTCGGGAACACCGTCCTTGCCCATCACCTTGCGCCAGTCCTTCTCACTCGGTTCTGGAGCATCACCAACGACCCATTCGAGCAGGGCCGGAATCTCATCCAAGCGCTTGATTCGTCCCTGAACGAGCTCGGCTAGGCGACCATAAAGAGCAGGGTCGACGTCGCCAGCGAATGGGATGGAGCGCTCAATGAAGTCCTCGACACTGAGGGCGCGAATGTACTCACTATTGAAGTGTTCCAACTTCTTGATGTCGAAGAAGGCCGGCGCCTTATTGATGTCAGACAACTCAAATTGGGCGACGAACTCTTCGATGGGCAGGATCTCGGCGTCATCCTTGGCGCTCCAACCAAGCGTTAGCAAGTAGTTTCGCATGGCTTCGGACAAGAAACCCTTGTTCACATAGTCACCAACCGAAACATCGTCACGACGCTTGGACAGCTTCTGCCGCTTCTCGTTCACGATGAGCGGCAGATGAGCAAAGGTCGGCTGATCAGTTGCGCCCAAGGCAGCTCGCAGCAACAGGACGCGGGGCACGGTATTGACCAAGTCCTCACCACGAACGACATGGGTAATTCCCATGTCCAAGTCGTCATAGGCATTGGCGACATGGAACATTGGCACGCCCGAGGAACGGACAATGACGAAATCTTCCAGCTCAGAGTTCTGGAACTCGACCCGGCCACGAATCAGATCGTCCCAGGCTGTGACGCCCTCATCCGGTGTCCGGAATCGAATGACGACTCCCTCACCGGGTTGCACATCACGGTCTCGGCAGAACCCGTCATAACCGGGCTTGCCGCCTCGGGCTTCTGCTCGGGCCCTCGAGGCTTCTTGGGAGCAGTCGCAGCGATAGGCCAAACCCTTGTCCAGGAATGATTGGGCCGCCTCAAGGTACTGATCAAACCGTTCAGACTGGAGGTATTCCTCGTCCCAGTCAATACCGAGCCAGCTCAGGCTTTCGTGAATGGCATCGATCAGTTCGGGTCGGCTGCGGTCAGCATCAGTGTCCTCAATGCGAAGGACCATGACCCCGCCAGTGTGGCGGGCATACATCCAGTTGAATAACGCAGACCGGGCACTGCCGACATGGAGATAACCAGTCGGAGCAGGTGAGAAGCGAACGCGCACAGGGGAATTTGAGTCTATTTCATCCACCCAACGAGCGTAGTAGCGCTGGACCGCTTACTGATGGAGATTTCTGTGCCAATCGACCCCGTATGAGGTGATGATGTCTTGGTGGTCCTGTCGGAGGGCCTCCTCGGTCACCATGTCAACGACTTCGCGGCGCTCAACATAGTGATGATTGGACCTGATCTGGGAGAAGACCTCTTCCCTCAGCCGAACAAGATCATCCGCCGGATTCTCGTCCAGAAAGCCAAAGATGGTGAAGGCCGCGGTGAGATCATGGACGACCGGGCCGCGGCCGAACAAGGCTGAACGACGCATCGCAAGGGCACAACACCCCGCAACGGCATCATTCCGATTGACCGCCCCGAGATGCAGCCGGTCATCAAAGAGTCCAAGCAGCTTATACACGTACCCCTGATCGGGACCCTGGGTGCCGAGCCGCGCACCTCGAGGCTGGCCGTCGACCAGATCACCCGGCCGGTCAGCCTTCCAAGTCCCCGGTCTACGCGGAGGAGAGGAATACTTGCGAACGATTTCTGTTGGATCTATCGGTACAAAAGCAGGAGCAGCCACAAGATGAGACTAGCGTGCCTGCATGGGTCTCGATTCAGCCATCTACCGCATTGTCCTCCTCCTCCACATCGCCACCGCCATTGTTGGCTTTGGAGGCCTGGTTGCGCACGGCGCGTACAACGCAAAAGCCTTTGCTTCCAAGGCAAGCGAGGCTGTTGTTCTGCTCAAGAACACGCGAGCAATCACCAATATGGCTCACTACGCCATCTACGCCCTGTTTGCCCTCGGCATCATCTTGATCTCGTTAAGCGACGGCGCCATCAGTATGGGTGCAATGTGGATCAGCGCATCCTTTGTTGTCTGGTTCCTCATGGTTGGTGCCGCCCACGGCCTAGTCAAGCCAACCCTGGCCAAGATGCAGGATCGGGCCGAAGCCATGGACGGGGACACCATCTTGAAGGACGATCCCGAAATTGGTGAACTGGCCAAGAAGCTTGCTTTGGGAGAAGGACTCTCTCAGCTTCTCCTGCTAGTCGCCCTCATCCTGATGGTCTGGCAACCCGGCAACTAAACGCTGGAGCTAGCAGGCCTTGAGTAGTGCGTAGATGACGCTGTCGGCTAGAGCCTGCCAGCTGGCTTCGATGATGTTCTCCGAGACCCCAATCGTGGTCCAGGAATGCTCACCATCGGTGGCGTCAATCAGTACCCGGGTCACGGCTCCGGTTCCCTTACTGGTGTCCAGAATTCGAACCTTGTAGTCCGAGAGCTTGATCTTGGCCAGGTTGGGATAGAGGTGGCCAATGGCGGCGCGCATTGCCGCATCCAGCGCATTGACCGGACCATTGCCCTCACCAACAGCCATGATGCGTTCGCCATCAACGATCAACTTGACGGTGGCTTCAGTGTCCACCCCGTCATAGTGCCCCAACGGATTTTCCGCCGCGCCATCACTCACACCTGGGCGGTGTTCAACGATGACACGGAATGACTCACAGGCAAAGAAAGGGTTTCGCCAGCCAGTGGCCCGTCGCATCAGCAGCTCCAGCGACGCACCAGAGGCCTCAAAGTGATAGCCCGCGTGTTCCAGTTCCTTGAGCTGATCAAGGACCGTTCCCATCTGTTGTCCATCAAGTTCCAGGCCAAGTTCCTTGGCCTTCATGTCAACAGTCGAGCGCCCAGCAAGATCAGAAATCAGGGTCCTGGTCGAGTTGCCAACGGTGGCTGGGTCCACATGTTCATAGGCATCCGGGCGCCGAGCAAGAGCCGACGTGTGTAGTCCGGCCTTGTGGGCAAAAGCCGACTTGCCGACATAGGGCAGAGCATCATTTGCTGGCAGATTGACAATTTCGGCCACCGTGCGACTCACCGACGTCAGCTGCGCCAGCCTGCCCTCGGGCAGACCTTCAATCCCCATCTTCAAGGTCAGGTTGGGGATGAAGGTGGTGAGGTCGCAGTTGCCGGTTCGCTCGCCATAGCCGTTGATGGTTCCCTGAACATGGGTCGCTCCGGCAATCACACCAGCCACCGCGTTTGCTACCGCACAGCCTGTGTCATTCTGGGTGTGCATGCCAACGGTGATGTCGGGGAACATCTGGACTACCACACGAGTCGCAGCCTCGATCTCGTTGGGAAGTGAGCCTCCGTTGGTGTCGCACAGAACCAAGACTTCCGCGCCAGCAATGGCGGCCGCTTCGACTGCTCGAAGGGCAAACTCGGGATTGTGCTTGTAGCCGTCAAAGAAGTGTTCAAAGTCAACAAACACGCGCTTGCCCGCGTCGACCAGGTATTGAACCGAGTCAGAGATCATGGCGACACCTTCGTCCAGCGTGGTACGGAGGGCCTCAAGAACGTGGTAATCCCAGCTTTTGGCCACGATGCAGCAGATCGAGGTTTGAGCCGACAAAAGGTTGGCCAACGTTGGGTCACTGTCGACCTTGCCTTTTGGCCGCCGGGTTGAACCGAACGCCACCAGGGTCGAAGTCTCCAGGTCGAGCTCACCCTCGGCTGCTCGACGAAAGAACTCATCATCACGAGGGTTGGAACCGGGCCAACCACCTTCGATGTAATGCACCCCAAGCTGGTCCAACTGACGGGCGATCTTCAGCTTGTCTGCTGCTGTTACCGAGATCCCCTCAAACTGGGTTCCATCGCGCAAGGTTGTGTCAAAGATCTCCACCGTGGAGGGCCAAGCGGGATCTCGCCTGCCAGCCCGGTCGATCTGGGTGCCTCCCTCTGGGTCAGTCTCACCTGCTGGGCCAGCCACCGTTATTTGCTCACAAAATCGCACCAATGGCGATACTCGGAAAGCTCGCCGCGGACGGCCTTGCCGTATACCTCAGCGATGGCAGTCGTCATTGGACCAGGACACGCAATGGTGCGGCCGTCAACCGAATTGACCGAGCCTACTTCGGCTGCAGTTCCGACCACGAAGATCTCCTCGGCAATGTACAAATCGCTTCGTGACAGATCACCGATCACAACCTCATAGCCAAGATCATTGGCAATGGTAGTAATGGCGTTCTGGGTGATGCCTTCTAAGGCGCCGGAAGACAGCGGTGGTGTGATCAGCTTTCCGCCGCGGGCAACAAAGATGTTCTCACCGGTGCACTCGCTGACGTTTCCGGCCCGGTTCAGCATGATTGCTTCGTCATAGCCGGCACGAATGGCGTCCATCTTGGCCAGTGTCGAGTTGGCATAGTTGCCAGTTGTCTTGGACGCCGGGGGCATGATGTTGTGGTCGTGGCGTTGCCATGACGAGATTGTCATCTTGACACCCGTGGTCAGGGCATCGTCTCCAAGGTACGCGCCCCACGGCCAACAGGCAATGGACACATCGGTGGTGCAGGCGCTGGTGGCCAGACCCATCTCGCCGTACCCGTAGTAGACCAGGGGTCGGATGTAACAGCCATCCAGGCCGGTGGACCGCACCGTCTCGCGGGTGGCCTCCATCAGCTCTTCGACGCTGTAGGGCATATCCATCATGAGGATCTTGGCCGAATTGTGGAGGCGTTCAATGTGTTCGCGCAGCCGGAAAATGGCTGGTCCGTCGCTGGTTTCATAGGCACGGATGCCTTCAAACACACCCGTCCCATAGTGGAGGGTGTGGGTCAGCACGTGAACGGTTGCGTCCTCCCAGTTGACGAGTTCGCCGTTCATCCAGATTTTCGGTGTTGGGGTGATAGGCATGGCACGTCCTCCTTAGAGCTTGGCGACAACGGCGTCGCCAATTTCACTGGTTGAGCCTGTCATAGTTGCGCACTCATCGCAGGCTGCTTCGATGCGAGCTGCCGCCTCGGGCTCGCCCAGGTGCTTGAGCATGTGAGCAGCAGACAAGATGGCGGCAATCGGGTTGGCTTTCTGCTGACCAGCAATATCTGGCGCCGAGCCGTGAACTGGTTCGAACATGGAAGGGCCGGGGGTGTCACCATCCAGGCCGCCCGGATTGAGGTTGGCCGAGGAAGCTAGTCCAATGCCTCCGCTAACGGCGCCGCCAAGATCAGTCAGGATGTCGCCGAACAAGTTGTCGGTGACGATCACGTCATAGCGTTGTGGATCCTGCACAAAGTAGATGCAAGCTGCGTCGATGTGGTTGTAGTCGGTGGTGACGCCGGGATAGTCAACGGCAACCTCATTGAAGGTCCGCTGCCACAAGTCGGCGGAGAAGTTCAACACATTGGTCTTGTGGACCAACGTGAGGTGGTTGTTGCGCTCGGTAGCCAGGTCAAAGGCGAAGCGAATGCAGCGCTCGACCCCTCGACGAGTATTCACCGAACCTTGGGTCGCCACTTCGTGAGGCGTTCCCTTGCGCAGAAAGCCACCCTCACCGGCATAGGTACCTTCGGTATTCTCTCGAATAACGACGAAGTCGTGTCCGTCAGGTCCGGCCAGTTTGAATGGCCGCAGGTTGATGTAGAGGTCAAGCTCAAACCGCATCTTCAACAAAAGCCCACGCTCGATCACTCCAGGAGGGACGCCGGGCGCACCGACCGCTCCCAAGTAGATGGCATCAAGACCTCGCCACTCTTGCAACGTCTCATCGCTGAGCACCATGCCGTCCTTAAGAAACCGGGCGCCGCCCAGGTCATAGTGCGTCAGATCCAGCTCAATGCCAGCAGCGGCAACCACCTTCAACCCTTCGGTTACTACTTCCGGGCCAATCCCGTCGCCACCAACGACACCAACTGCATAGCTACTCACAGAAGCTTCCTATCTCTCGTGACCAGTCGCTCACCCTATCCCTCAACATCTCTCAAACTTCCGCCACAGATTGCTCAAGTGCTCGAAGAATCCGGTCGATGTCATGGGTTAGGAAACACTAGGACTTGGAAGAGGTGGGCGGCATGTCCAACACAGCATTTGATTTCTCCGTTGACTCGGTGCCCGACTCATGGCGTGATGCCGAGATCGAAGCGCCCGAGCTTGAGGCCACCTTGCCGCGTTCACGGCGAACGGTCTCGATTCCCTCAGCTCTTGACCGAGTCGACATCATGACCGCGGTCATTGCTGCTCTCGCTACATCGACAGTAACTGGCGTCGCCTGGTACATGCTTGAGACACGCAATGTGAGCGAAAGTCCCCTACTCGCCCTGATCGCAGGTCTTGTCATCGCGCTCGCGGTGCGCTTGGGCGGAGGCAAGGGAGACCCGGATGTTCGAGCCTCTATCGCCTTCATCTTCTATATGGCGACAGTTCTCATCACGGCTTACATGATCGAACGATTCGACTATCGAATCACCTATCGGGAATCTCCCAACGTCTCTCAAACCGAGTATTGGATCGTGCGAGATCGTATTTCCCAGCCCTTGGTTGTTCTTGGTTGGGCTGGCGGCTTGGTCCTGTCCACCCAGATCAGCTACATCACCCGGAAGCGCAACCGGCCTCGTTCTTGACCTCCTTGCTCGTTGCTACGCAGCCAGTCAAGATTCAAGTATTATGGCTCGGTGGCCAACACCTACGAGCTCTCCCAAGATGCATACGACCGTCTCCAGTCCGAATATGACGACCTCACAACTCGCGGCCGGATAGAGATTGCGAAGAAGATCGAAACGGCGCGAGAACTTGGCGACCTTTCCGAGAACGGCGACTATCACGCCGCCAAGGAAGAACAAGGCAAGATGGAAGGACGAATCGTCCATCTTGGGGCCCTCTGTGAGGGCGCGGTCATCGTCGAAAGTGCCGAAAGCCACGACGAGGTAAGAACCGGATGTGTTGTCTCCATTCGCTACGAAGGCGACGACGACATCGAGAAGTACCTGATCGGTTCCATCGAGGAGCGCCGTGAGGGCGTGACCGTCATGTCGCCGGGCTCACCGTTGGGCGTTGCTCTGATGGGGGCCAGCATTGACGACACGGTCGACTTCAAAGCTCCCGGTGGCGTGCTCAAGGTAACGGTCGTCACCATCGAGGCCTAGCTTCTCCTCAGGCTGCCGAGTCCGATGGCCTGAACAACCCGATCAAGACTCGGAAAAGGCGTGCGACCCATACTCGGATGTATTCAACCGCTCGGTAGTAGAACGGGAAGGCCAGCAGTACCAACACAGTCGAGCTGATCAGGCCCACCATGATGGTGATGGCCATCGGCTGCCAGAACGGATCGCTGATGGCCAAAGGCGAAAGCCCAGCAACCGTCGTGATTGTCGTTGCGATGAGCGGTCGGAATCGTCGACGTAGAGCGAGCCCAATGGCATCAGCCGGCGTTGCTCCTTCGCGTCGCGCTTGATTGGCTGCGTCGGTCAACAAGATCGTGTTGTTGACAACGACTCCGATGAGTCCGATCAATCCGATCATGACCAAGAAACTCAATGGATTGTCGGTATAGCTCAGTCCGGCCCCGACACCAAGGAAACTGAAGGGGATCGCTATGACGATCAAGAGAGGCTGGACTAAGGACCGAAATTGTACGATCAGCAGGAGAACCATGGCCGCCAAGGCAACAACCAGAGCCCGAATGATGGAATTGAAACCTTCGGTGTTTTCGGACTCGAGGCCAAAATCAAAGACCAGGGCGTTGCGGTTCAACCCTTGCTCAACCAAGGCGCCCGGCGGGTACTTGTCTTCGACCAACTCTTGCCCGGCGGCGAGCAACGCGCTCACGTCTTCGGCATCAAAGCGGGCCCGAACCACGATTTCACGGCGGCCTTCGGAGCGAAAGACCTGTCCACTTGACGAAACTTCAGTTTCCAGGATCTTGGCCGTCTCACCGTTCGGCCTGGTGATGGTCGCCCCCTCAAGTTCCGCAGCCAACTTGGCCGCAAATGCTTCGCCGGCTTCGACCTGATCATCATTGACTCGAATCTGGACGGAGAAGGGAAGCTTACTGACTGGTGGTCCCTGGTTCAGCTGAGACACACCGACGATGGCTCCCTCAACCGAAGAGAATTTGTCGCTGAGTTCATCAACCAGCTCGGGAGACTTTACTGATCGGCTTGAAAACGGTGTGAGGTCCAGATAGACCAAGGCACTTCGTTGGGAAGAGAAGATGTACTGCGCTCCGACCAGGTTCTCGCCCAACACACCAACGGTCACCGCATCGATCTGAGCCGACAGTTCCTGAGCCTCCGCTATGGTCGTTCCATCTTCGAAATCTATTTCCACCTGGAGAATATTCGAGTCCTTGCCTGGCGGAAAGACGTTGAAACCAAGCGAGCCGAAGAGCGAGAACCCTATAGCAATAGGGATGAGTGAAAGACCAACCCCGGCCATGCTCAGGATGAAGCCCTTTACCGGATGACCTTCCAGCAGCGATGCCAGGCGCTGTAAGCCTCGGGCAGTCTTGTCTTCCAATCGAATTATGGGACTGTTGGACGGCTTCCCCTTCAACAAGAAGGCACCGGCCAGAGCCGAGATCAGGGCCACCGAGAGAACGAATGAGGTCAAGAGGGTGATGATGACGGTTATTGGCATGACCCGGATGAATTTGCCGATGATGCCAGTGACGAACAGCAAGGGGGTGAAGACCAAAACGGTCGTCAGAGTTCCCGCTAGCGAGGCTCGGCCAACTCGGTTGATAGCGACACGGACAACTTCAACTGGATCTGTCGACTCTGATCGATTGGCGTCGAGGGACTCGGCGATGACGACTGCATCATCAACCAACAATCCAATGGTCAGAATGAGGGCGAACAGGGTCACGGTGTTGAGGGAGTACCCGAACACCCATAAGGCGAGAAAGGCGGCGGCAACGACGGTGATCATGAAGGCCGAGGTCACCAAGGCTGCTCGCCAGCCGATGAGGAGAAGGCTGACGATGGCAACCGCTACTAGTCCGGTTAACAAATTGTTCTGCAAGGATTTGAGCTGGGCCTTGATGTCAACAGCAAAGTCTCCGGTGACAAAAACATCATCAAACTCACCGGCGGCCAGGTGGCCTCGTACCGATTCGGAGAACGTGATGGTGTCCAGTCCGCTGTCTGCTCGCACCAGGCCGATCATGACCGAGGGCCGAAACTCTGACTCGCCTTCGCCATAGGTTCGCGAGAAGGACGTTTGGCGAATGACTTCTTCACCCGTAGCTGGGTCAATAGCCGGGGTCAGAATTTCTTGCAGCTCAACCGCGGCAATGTCCAGGTTGGTCTCTAAGTAGGTGACCACTTCCCGGGCACGGGCCTCCAACGCAGCCGGGTCGCCGCTAGCTGGTCCTTGTCCCACTGCTTCGTTGGTGGCCACAACGGACACGAGGATGTCGAAGGTCTCCAAGTACTTGGTTGCCTGAGTCGCCCGATACTGAACCTGGGCTTCATTCGGGATAGCAGTTACCCCGGCTTGCTCAAGAATCTCCGCACCTTGGTCAGAGGTAAAGCCATCCTCAAATTCGGCAATCATGAAGAAACCATTTGCACGAGTGAAGGTGGCCAAGTTCTCCACTCCTTCGGCGTTAAGCAGTGCCTGCGTCAGTGGCTTGGAAACGTCAGCGTCAACCACCTCGGCGTCATCAGCAAAGTAGACGCCCTCGATTACGACAATGGGAACATCAATGGCCGGAAATCCTTCGCGGGCCAAGCCTTGGGTATAGGCATAGCCACCAGCTACGAGAAGAACGGCCCAAATCCCAAACGTGACTCGCCAGTGTTTTGCCGCTGCTACGGCAAACGCGGTTAAGAATGGCTGTCGCTTCGCTGAATCGGGCACCCGGGAAATCTAGCCGGGGCTAGGCCATCACAGCTGCCATCTCTGCGGCAATATTGGACACGTCGTGTCCGTAGCGACTTCCCGGGTGGCTTGTTGTTCGCTCGATCGGGCCACTGACGCTGAGGACGGCAACGAGTTCACCACTTGCATTCATGACTGGAGCGCTGACCGAGGCAACCCCTGGTTCCCGCTCGGCCACAGACTCAATCCATCCAGGATCATGCGTCGATTGAAGCGACGCTGAATCACTCTGTTGCGGCTGGGAGTATTCCCGGCGAAAGACCGCACCGGCAGAGCCTCGCTCCAAGGTGAGTCGGGCGCCAACTGGGACAATGGTGCGAAGACCATGGGCCGATTCGGCAACGGCTAGACAGACTCGCTCGTCGCCGTCGCGAACATAGAACTGGGCGCTCTCTCCGGTTCGGTCGCGAAGCTGGTCCAGATAAGGCTGGATCCTGCCAGCAAGGTCCGCCACTCCGGGAACCGCTTGCCCCAATAGCCAGAGTCGGTAACCCAGACCAAATTTTCCGCCATCGACTCGCCGCAAGAGCCCGTGGTACTCGAGCGCTCTAGCGAGTCGATGGGCGGTTGCCCGATTGATCCCCGTTGCCGCCGTCAGTTCGGCCAGCGTGACAGGTTCGTGCTCGACGGCCGCCAGGATTGCAACGGTCTTGTCGACCACGCCAACGCCAGACTGGTGTGCTCCTGGCTGCTCGATGCTCGGCTGGCTGGTTTGGGGCTTGTCAATTGGATCAGCATTCCCTAGGATAGGTTCCATCATGTGAGACTAGCATCTCAGCATGTGAGATACTAATGATTCGACAGGTTCATAGTTTCACAGACTCACAGTTACAGACACAACAACAGTTCGTAGGAGTCCACCGTGACCGCACCACGCACCTTGGCCGAGAAGCTATGGGACCGCCATATCGTCAATGAAGGATCAGCTGGCGAACCCGATCTCCTCTATATCGATCTTCATCTTGTCCATGAGGTCACCTCACCTCAAGCCTTTGACGGATTGCGGCTAGCCGGCCGCACCGTGCGCCGACCCGAACTCACCATCGCCACCGAAGACCACAATGTTCCAACCGAGAACATCGACCAACCTATTGCCGATCCGATCAGCGCGAAGCAGATCGACACCCTGCGAGCCAATGCTGCGGAGTTCGGCATCACCAATCACGAGATGGGCACACCGGACCAGGGCATCGTCCACGTCATCGGACCCGAGCAAGGCTTGACCCAACCGGGAATGACTGTTGTCTGCGGCGATTCACACACCGCAACCCATGGTGCCTTTGGCGCCTTGGCCTTTGGCATTGGTACCAGCGAGGTCGAACACGTTCTGGCTACCCAGACCCTCCCCCAAGTCCGGCCAAAGACCATGTCCATCACCGTGGACGGAACCTTGCCCGAGGGGACGACAGCCAAGGATGTTGTGCTCGCCATCATCGGCAAGATCGGAACCGGCGGCGGTATCGGCTACCTGGTTGAGTTCCGCGGCGAGGTCATTCGAGGGCTCTCCATGGAAGGTCGAATGACGGTCTGCAACATGACGATCGAGGCTGGAGCCAAGGCAGGCATGATCGCACCGGACCAGACAACCTTTGACTACCTAAATGGACGAGACAAGGTACCGACCGGTGATCTGTGGGAAGCAGCCGTTGCTGACTGGAAGACCTTGCCAACCGATCAAGGTGCAACCTTCGATACCGAAGTTGTGCTTGATGGCTCGACCATCGAACCCAAGCTGACCTGGGGAACCAATCCAGGCCAGGTCGCCCCCGTCAGCGGCGTGGTTCCGGATCCGGCCAGCTTCGCCGATGCCAGCAGCCAAGATGCCGCCACCAGGGCATTGGAATACATGGGCATTGAAGCTGGCACCCCATTCACCGAGATCAAGGTTGACACCGTCTTCATTGGCTCCTGTACCAATAGCCGAATCGAAGACCTACGGGCCGCAGCAGCAGTAGCAAAAGGCCGCAAGGTGGCCGACGGTATGCGGACCTTGGTCGTTCCCGGATCATTCCGAGTCAAGAATCAGGCCGAGTCCGAGGGATTGCACACCATCTTCACCGACGCCGGATTCGATTGGCGAGAGCCAGGCTGCTCCATGTGCCTGGCCATGAACCCAGACAAGTTGAAAGTCGGCGAGCGTTCAGCTTCCACCAGCAACCGCAACTTCGAAGGCCGCCAGGGTCGGGGCGGACGCACCCATCTGGTCTCCCCCGAAGTTGCCGCAGCCACGGCCATTGCCGGTCACTTCGCCACTCCAGCCGACCTGCACTAAGCCGAGCTTCGTTGCCAGCCAATCAGCCCAACCAGAACTCACAACCCAGCCAGTCCAGCAAGACAGAACCGAGAACATCATGGATCCAGTTCAAATCGTCACCGGGACCGCCGTCCCTCTCGACCGCTCCGACGTCGATACCGACCAGATCATCCCGTCTGATTGGCTCAAGCAAGTT
Source organism: Actinomycetes bacterium (assembly GCA_024280015.1). Lineage (GTDB taxonomy): Bacteria > Actinomycetota > Acidimicrobiia > Acidimicrobiales > SZUA-35 > JAJRQY01. The sequence continues at coordinate 21,389 of JAJRQY010000140.1, read as the reverse complement.
GAGCGAACCGGCTTTGAGAAAGGCCTGTTCTCCGAATGGCGCGACGACCGAGACTTTGTCCTCAACGACGAGCGCTACTCGACCGCTTCCATTTTGATCGCAGGAGAGAACTTCGGCGTTGGCTCTTCCCGCGAGCACGCGGTTTGGGCCATCCAGCAGTACGGCTTCCAGGCGGTGATTGCGCCGCGCTTTGGCGACATCTTTCGCAACAACTCCACCAAAAACGGTCTCGTACCAGTTGTGGTTTCACACGAAGTTGGCGAGCAGCTCCTACGAGCGGTCGAAGCCGATCCCGAGCTGGAGTTCACCATCGATATCGAGCGGCGAACCCTGGAAGCTCCTGCCATTGGGCTAGAAGTTGACTTCCCGTTGGATGATGCAACCAAGGAGCGCTTCTTGCAAGGCCTCGACGACATCGCCCTCTCGCTGGCCCAAAGCGACGACATCAATTCCTTCGAATCCAGCCGCGCCGCCTGGCTCAAGGGCTAACTCAGTCCCAACTGGAGTGCCGCGACGCCGTTTTCGACCGTCTGGCACTCCAGTCGCGATGGTTTCGGGCTGATCTCAGGCCAAAACCTGTTCAAGTCGTCGCCTGGTTTGTGACAAAAGTATGAACGTGGGGTACCGGGGAACCAGATACTGCCGATAGGTCGTCTGAGCAGCAATCGTTCCTTTACTGCGTTAGGACTCCCATGCGCCTCTCTCGAATCATTCCCAGTGTGCTGGCCGCCACCTTGGCCGCCGGCGCCTGCACCAGCGACGACCCTGGATCACAAGCCACAGACTTGAAGGGTGATGACATCATCCTGACCTCCGGACTCAGCACCGAGAACAGCTGCGACGCTCTTCTCACTCGGCTGATCGATGAAGGTCTGGAGCGGGTGGGCCCCTACGGATTTGGCAATCAGTACGGCTACTTGCGTGGTGGGCCAGACATCTTGTTCGCCGAAGGCGAAGCGATGGAAGAAAGCGTGGACTTGGCTGACGGTGGTGCCAGCACCAAATTCAGTGGGGCCGATGCCGCTATCGAAGCCGCTCCGGCCGAGGGCGACGACGGCTCGTTCTCTGGTACGAACAACCAGGAAGGCGGAGTTGATGAAGCCGATTTCGTCAAGACCGACGGCAAGCGTCTGGTTGTCGCCAACGGTACGACCATTCGTGTCATCGATGTGAGCGGCGACAAGCCGAGGCTTGTGCAAACCATCAAGCTGGACGAAAGCACCTGGGTCCAAGAAATGTTCCTGGTTGGTGACCGGGCCGTCATCATGTCCCAGGGGTGGGTGCAGGACGGTCCAGTCGGTCCGGCAGGACAGAAGACCAACTGGATCATGCCCGCCGGAATTTCTACCACCAGCCTGACCGAGATCAATCTCGAATCTGGCTCAGTTGGTGAAACCATCACCTTCGCTGGTAGCTACTTGTCCGGCCGCGAAGTTGACGGAGCCATCCGTATTGTTGTCAACGCCAGCGTCGGCCAGTTCCCCTTCGTCTACGCCAACGGCCCCGCAGCCGAAGATGTTGCCGAGAAGACCAACCGTGAGCTGCTCAAGGAATCAACCATCGAGCAATGGCTACCAAGCTTCAAGCACAGCGATGGATCCAACGGCAGCCTGATTCCCTGTGACCAGATGCATATTCCTTCGGAGTTCTCCGGGTTCGGCACTCTCGCCGTCCTCACCCTGGATATGAACGACGGCCTCGGCTTGACTGACAGCCTTGGGGTGCTCACCGAAGGACAAACCATCTACGCATCAACCGATCGGTTGGCCGTTGCCACCGCTCGCTGGGAAGGCGACTTCAACTGGGACGACAGCGAACCGCCGTCTGATGACTACACCACCTCCCTCCATACCTTCGACATCTCCAACCCAACCTCAACCAGCTATGTTGCCTCGGGATCCATTGCCGGTCACATGCTGAATCAGTACTCCATGTCTGAGCACAACGGCAACCTGCGGGTTGCGGTGACTGAGGGGGCTCCTTGGACCTCAGACTCAAGCCAAAGCTCGGTAATTGTCCTGGCCGAACAAGGAGCAGAACTCGTGACGGTCGGCAAGGTTGGCGGCCTGGGCAAGGGTGAACAGATCCAATCTGTTCGCTTCATGGGAGATACGGCATACGTCGTAACCTTCCGCCAGGTCGACCCGCTCTACACCGTTGATTTGAGCGACCCAACAAGCCCAAAGGTTCTTGGCGAACTCAAGATCCCTGGCTTCTCTTCCTACCTTCACCCCATCGATGATGGCTTGCTGATGGGTATCGGCCAAGACGGAACCGATGAGGGCCAACTCCTCGGAGCACAAGTCTCAATGTTTGATGTTTCTGACCTATCCAACCCGACTCGTATCAGTGCCTTGTCCTTCGGTGACAACAGCCAGAGCTCAGTGTCTTGGGAAGCGAAGGCCTTCACCTGGTGGGCGCCAAGCCGCATGGCATTCGTTCCTGTAAGCAGCTGGGGTTGGGACGAGCAGACCGGCACCGATAGCAGCACCGCCGACGTCGTGGCCGTCAAGATTGGCGAAGATGGTTCGCTTCAAGAAATCGGACGTCTGTCTCAACCAGTCTCCCGAGGTTGTGACAACTACTACGAGGATGACTATGTCGAGGAGAAGCCAGTCGTTGAAGGAGATGCTGAAGCAGGACTCAGTGAGCCTGCGGGAATTGTCGCACCGCCAACCGATGATGAGCCGGGCTACTGCTGGAGCTATCAGCCCGAGATCCGCCGAACAGTGATCATTGACGACTCCATCTACACCATCTCCGAAGGTGGCGTGATGGCCAGCTCATTCAGTGACTTCAGCCAGCAGGCCTGGATCCCGTTCGATCAGCAAGGCTAGCCAGCAGCTAGTTGACAGCTGGATTGGCTACTGAATTGACAGCGAACGGTACTGGGTCACCTCGTAGGGCAAGTGCCACTTGTTCTGCGATGGTGACTCCAGCCTTCAGCTGGGCTTCGTAGGTCGAGGCCCCAAGGTGGGGCGTGACGATCACCTGATCCAAGCCAAGAAGGGGTGAACCAGTTGGTGGTTCGGATTCGAACACATCCAGGGCTGCGCCAGCAACCCTGCCCGACACCAAGCCGGCAAGTAGGGCATCTTCATCAACAATCCCGCCCCGGGCCACATTGATAATTCGGACACCGTCCTTGGCCTTGGCCAGAAAGCCAGCCCCAACCAGGCCAACGGTCTCATCAGTCTTGTTGACATGAACCGTGACAATGTCTGCTTCCACGGCCAGCTCCTCCAAACTGAGAAGCCGGACGCCTAGGTCCTCGGCGTGCTGGTGAGGGACGAACGGGTCAAAGGCAACGAGGTTCATTCCAAATGCCTTGGCCCGTTCGGCCACGAGTGAACCGACCCGACCCAAACCAATGATGCCAAGCGTCTTCCCTTGGATCTCAGTCCCGGTCCACAGCTTTCGCTCCCACCGCCCCGCCTTGAGCGCAGCCCCTGCTTGGGGAGTGTTCCTGCACAGGGCAAGGATCAGACCCATGGTTTGTTCAGCAGTCGACACAATATTGGACTGGGGAGCGTTGGCCACCATGACGCCACGGTCAGTGGCAGCGGCAATGTCGACATTGTCTAGACCGATTCCGGCACGACCGACAACAACCAAATCACTCCCGAAGCGAAGCAGTTCTGCTGTCACGATGGTCGCTGAACGAACGATCAATCCTGCCGCGCCAACGATCGCCGACTCCAGCTCTCCTGGAGTTAAGCCGAGTTGCACGTCCACGTCATGCCCGGCTGTTCGGAGCAGCTCAAGCCCACTCTCCGCAATCTCTTCTGCTACCAGAATTCGGGCCATGAAGTAGGATGGTGCTGGACAAAGGGTGATCCACCCCGATTTAGGAACTTCCACAAATTGCCAGAGCGAACAAGGGCTGAACTAGCTGTTCTGGCGCTCCATGGATAACCAGAATCCTGAGCCAGCCTTGGCGGTCACCCCTGTCCAGTCACCGGGCATGGCCTCCATCACATCTTCCACCGGCAAATGGATCGGGGTCTGGTCCCCCAGCGTATTCACCCAGAGAAGTCTGCCTCCCGGGCGCAGGACCCGATCCAGTTCCTGGGGGAACAAGAGCATGTTCACCAGCAGGACCGTATCGAATGTGTCATCGGCAAAAGGCAGGCTTGAAGAGTCTCCCTGCACTCGAGGCGCGAGGTCAGGCGGAGCATGCACCAGCATCTCCTTAGCCAGGTCCAAGGCCACGAGGTTTCGATCCTGATCACAAAGTAGGTGGGTATTTCCACCGGCACCGGAGCCGCATTCCAACCAGGTCCCACCGCAGTCAACCTGACCTCGACCTAAGGCGTCAACGATTGAAGCCTGCCGGTCCGGGTTGGCTGAGCGTGCAGCCCATTCTGGGGCCATACCACCGAAGAGGGATGCGACCTTGGCGGCACGTTCTGCATCCCACGCCCCATCGAAGGCCACCTGACGGGTGACCTTTCGCATCGGATGGTCGGCGTTAGCAAAAGACTCCGGGATGACAACGCCGGGTCCATCGGTCAAGGTTTCTAGCACTCCGACAGGGTGACACATTGTCGGCCAGCTATTGAAATCAACGACCTGTCGCGTGATAAGGAAGACCCAGAACCTGTTGCTCATCACGGCATCGAGAACCCGATCAGCCATCTCAGCTGGATACAGGCCAGAGGCAGGCGCAAGTCGGTCGTGTCTTAAGCTCCCTGCCCCCTGGCGGCCTACCCTGGCGATAGTTTTCGTCGTATCCAAAGGAGATTGATGTGGTCGCCCTCAAGTTGAAGACGTCAGAGGATCCACTTCCAGACTTGCTGGCCCTTCCTTGGTCGACACCCCTTGCTAGCTGGCCCGATGAGCTTGCCGTTCGCTTGCCCGAGGGGCGCCACCGGCACGTCGTTCGGTTCATCGAGCTTGGCGGCGGATTCCTGGCTTGTAAGGAGCTCTCCCCCGGCCTGGCCCAGCGCGAGTTCGAGCTCTTGACCTATCTAAAGGAACAGCAGGTCCCAACCGTTGACCTGGTTGGTGTTGCCAGTCAACGGTCGACTGAGGACGGGGGCGTCTTGGATGCTGTCCTCATTACCCGGCATCTGGAGTTCTCACTCCCCTACCTTCATCTGTTTGCTCGAGCCGGAAGTGATGGGCTGCACGAAAAGCTGATCGATGCACTCGCCATCTTGTTAGCCCGCATCCACCTGGTTGGCGTGTTCTGGGGCGACTGCTCGCTTGGCAATGCACTGTTTCGTCGAGATGCCGGATCGCTGGTGGCCTACATTGTTGACCTCGAGACTGGCCAACGCTTCGACGAGCTAACTGACGGCCAGCGTCAACACGATCTGGACATCGCCATTGAGAATCTCGCTGGCGGCCTCTTCGAGCTCGAAGCATTGGGCCGCCTAGCGTCGGGAACAGACCCAGTCGAACTCGTACAGCAACTTCAGATTCGCTATGACGCCTTGTGGGGCGAGCTAACCCAGACCGATGATCTACCAGCCGACGAACTCTGGCGTATCCGCGAGCGTCTTCGTCGTCTCAACGATCTTGGTTTTGATACGACGGAGGTCGAGATGGTCGAACGCAAGGACGGTACCCACCATGTCTTGTTCCGGCCTCGAATCGTTGAGGAAGGCCACCACCGCAAGATCCTCCTGCGCCTGACCGGCATCGATGCCCAAGAAAATCAAGCTCGACGGCTGCTTTCCGCCCTCCACAGTTTTGGCGCGTGGGCTAGCCGCGCTGAAGGGCGCGAACTGCCCGAAGCCGTCTACGCCTACCGCTGGCTAACCGAGCGTTACGAGCCAACGATTGCCGCCGTGCCCGAAGAGCTTCGAGGCAGACTGATGGATGCCGAGATCTTCCATCAGATCCTGGATCATTTGTGGTTCCTCTCCGAGGAGGCCGGCAAGGACGTTGGCCTTGATATAGCCACCGAGGGCTACATCAAGAGTGTCTTGCCTTTCCTCCCCGAAGAACTAACAGTTATCGAGACCGACTAGCGAACCCTTACTGGCACCGACTAGCTGAGGACTTAGAGCTTGACGTATTCGTAGTCGACGGTTTGGGTATTGATGCCACTGGATGGTGCGGCAATCCAGCCAGCCATCTTTCCAACCCGGTACTCCGGGACCATGAGCGAGCTGACGTAGACCTGTTCTTCTTCTGACGGTAGCCACTTGCTCACCGACGCCTCCCACTGTTCGTCACTCAACACATCACCGGTCGGGCTGATGTTGGCATTGGCGAACGGGCCGACCGCTCGATGGAAACCAACGTGAGGAAGCTTCATTTCGAAGTCAACATTGTTGTCGGCCAGAATGCGATTCCAGCGTCGCACACCCTTGCCACAGTCCTCGCTGTAGTCGCTCCGCACGTCGTCGTTGACAAGATTCAGAGAGCGGGAAGAATCCTCGAAAATCTGACCATCACGAATCGACAGGAAGGTCGACTCTCCACTGACCAGTAGATGGTCGTCGTCCTTGTTTGCTTCAGCGAAACGTCCCTTCAGGCCGGCGGAATAGTAGATGGCAGCATTGGTTGACTTTGGTGAACCGAACAGGTCCATTGACACCGAGTAGTGGAAGTTGATGTAACGCTGGATGGTGTCCAGATTGATGCCACCATGAGGGCCAACGTCTTCGGTGTTGTGCTCCTTCATCAGGTCACAGGTTCGTTGGATAATGCGGCCAATACCACTGGCCCCAACAAACATGTGATGGGCCTCTTCTTTCAGCATGAAGTCACACGTCCGTGACAGCGGGTCAAAGGCAGATTCCTTCAAGGCGCCGAGCTGATACTTGCCATCTCGATCAGTGAAGTAGGTGAACATGAAAAAGCTCAGCCAGTCAGGGGTCTTCTCATTGAAGGCCTCCAAGATCCGAGGCTGATCGGGGTCACCGGACCGGCGCTCCAACATTGCGTCGGCTTCCTCTCGTCCCTCACGGCCGAAGTAGCCGAACAGAAGGTACACCATGGCCCACAGGTGGCGGCCTTCTTCGATATTGACCTGGAAGAGGTTGCGAAGGTCATAGAGCGAGGGTGCACTCTTACCAAGCAGTCGTTGCTGTTCGACCGAGGCTGGTTCGGTGTCACCTTGCACCACGATGAGGCGGCGCAGGTCAGAGCGGTACTCGCCCGGCACCTCTTGCCAGACCGGCTCACCCTTCAAGTCACCAAAACCAATGGTGCGGTCCTTCTCTGGCTCAGCCAGGAAAATGCCCCAGCGGTAGTCAGGCATCTGCACATGACCGAAGTGAGCCCAGCCTTCCTTGCCAACGTCAATGGCGGTTCGTAGATAGACGTCATCGGCCATGAAGCCGTCTGGGCCCATTTCCTTCCACCAGTCGACGTACTTGGGCTGCCATGCTTCCAATGCTCGCTGCAGTCGGCGGTCCTCTGCCAGGTTGACGTTGTTCGGGATTTTCTGCGAGTAGTCGATACCAGCCATGTCGGCCTTTCGGTTGGGTGGTGTTTTCTTAGGTACGTTTGAGATCGAAGTCGCCGCGGCTGCCTGAACCGTAGCTACGGAGTGAGCCCGTTTCACTGCTGGCGTTGGGGCGATAGAAGATCCAGTTCTGCCAGGCCGAGAGCCGGCCGAAGATTTTGGTTGCCATGGTTTCCGGGCCACAGAAACGATGATTGGCTTCCATGCCGGTCAGGGCGTCAGGTGAGTAGGTTGCCCGCTCTTCAATGGCGATGCGGATCTCGTCTTCCCAGTCAAGATCATCCGGGTTGATGGTTGCCATCCCCAGTCGGACCGCCTGGGCCGCTTCAACCGGCTTGCCAACCATGGTCAGGGCTGCTTCCAAACCTTCGTCATCGAGCCAGAGCCGTGATTGCATCCGGGTGAGACCATTAGCCATTGGCATTGCCCCCAGGCTGAGTTCGCTCAACATCATGGTGGCAGCCGGGAGTGGATGGTCTTCGTCTTCGAAGACGCCGTCCAACATGTAGGTGCGGTCGGCGGCCAAGGCCACCTCGGCCAGGATGCTGACGAAGCAGGAGGCGGGGTCGATGACGGCGAAGAGACTACGAGCCATCAGGTCCAGGCGGGAAAGGACGCGGGCCCAAAGCAGGGTTGTCTCACGCTCGGCGTGACTGGACGGATTGGACAACCGGGCGTCGTGAACCATCACGTCGTCGGCCGATCCAACCGTCTTCATCAGGATCGTGCCAATCTCGGGCTCGTTGAACCGCAGGTGAAGGAGCAGGTCGTCCAACTCAAGAGCAGAACGCAGGGGCCAGTCATCATCGGCCGAGGCAGCAATGGTGATGGTGACACTGCGGGTTCCGCGTTCGATCTGTGCGGTGACATAGCGGTAGGAAACTGCATCGTCGGACAACTCACGGTCGAGCGGCGGGATCACCAGAGGCGCGTCATCAGGATTCCGGTCAGATGTTTCTGCCATCTGCGTTGCCCGGTCAAGAACAGATTGATCAAAGGTTGATGGTTTTGCTAACTCGTCAACCAGTTTCCACTCCAAGGCCTCGGCACCGGCGACACCCTCGGTCTTGGTGGCAAAGACGTCGGCTCGGTCTCGGCGAACGCCGCGCTTGTCGGTCACTCGGGTCAAGCCACCGGTTCCAGGCATAACCCCCAGAAGGGGGACCTCGGGGAGAGACACCGCGGTCGAACGGTCATCGATGAGAATGAGGTGATCACACGAAATGGCAAGCTCGTAGCCACCTCCGGAACAGGCACCATTGATTGCGGCCAGGAAACGAAGACCGGAGTTGGCTGACGCCTCTTCAATCTCAAGTCGGGTCTCGTTGGTGAACTTGCAGAAGTTGATCTTGTGCCCGTGTGGTGCCATGGCCAGCATACGAATGTTCGCTCCGGCGCAGAATGTGCCCGAAATCGCTCCCTCGAGAACAACGCACCCGATCTCTGGGTGCTCAAAGCGAATACGACGGATGATGGCAGCCAGTTCGATGTCGACACCAATGTCATAGCTGTTCAGCTTCAGTTCATAGTCACCAATGGCACCGCCATCGGGATCGACGTCCATGATGAGTCTGGCAATTGGCGCATCAAACTCGACCCGCCAATGGGCGTAGGCATCACGTTCGCGCTCGAAGTCCATCATCGGGGTACCGGCCGGTGTCAGGGCACCCGCTGGTGTCAGAGTGACAGCGGGTGCGAGCCCACCCGAGGGTGATTGGGTGTTGGAGGATTGCGATGTTTCAGTGGAGGCAGTCACGTTGCTCGGGGACCCGTTCGTTCTACTCCGTTGGCCGTTCCATTCGGAGCTTTCATTTCACTCCTCATTGATATACCATGATTTAATCAACGAGAACAACCTTTTTGTAGAATATAAACCTGGCTCTGCGGATTCATCAAAGTCAGCCGATGAGCTACTCGCTCCGGTTCTTGGAGCGAAGAAGAACGGTACGGCTACGGCGAAGTCATCTCGTGGTTTGCTGCTTACCTTGCTTGGCGAATTCGTCTTAAGCAATGGCGGCTCGGCCTGGACTCAGACAATTGTCGAAGGTCTTGGGATGCATGGCGTTGAAGAAAAGGCGGCCCGCCAAGCCATCAGCCGCCTGGCCGAACGGGACTGGCTCCGCAAGGACAAGGTTGGCCGACGGACTCGCTGGACACTCAGTCCCGAACTCCAAGGCTTGCTCGAAGACGGTGCGGCGCGCATCTACGGATTCGGTCTCGAAGCTCCGGCCTGGAACGGGGAATGGCTCCTACTTAGTGCTTCGCTTCCGGAGCGAGATCGCAAGGTTCGATACCAGCTTGCGTCTGGGCTCAACTGGGCTGGATTCGGATCCCTTGGTCAAGGTTGGTGGATCTCAACTCGGCCAGAGCGGGAGGCCGAGGCCATGCGAGTACTGGCTGAGACCGGGGTGAAGAATGTGCATTCCTTCACCGCTACACACGGAACAATGGGTGACCCGCTGCAGCTGGCTGAACGGGCTTGGGACCTCTCTTTGGTCCGGTCCCAATATGAGCAATTTCTCCGGCAGGCCGATGAGCTGGCAACAAGTAGCGAATCCCAACATGCTCATGCCCTCATCCAGCTTCTTCATTCTTGGCGCCGCTTCCCCTTCCTCGACCCCGATCTTCCACCAGCGCTCCTGCCAGCAGATTGGCCGGGACATCAAGCTGCCCTGCGCTATCACGAACTCAATCAGCGTTGGAGCTCAAGCGCGCACCGCTGGTGGAACCAGAGCGAAGAACTATTGTCCAAATGACCACTGACACCACCTCTACCTGACCCCGGACTCGAATCCAAGGACCTCCATCATGCACGAATTCTTCAACGCCACCGATTGGCTGGTCGAACGCCACGTCCGAGAGGGACGGGGGGATCGAATCGCCATTCGTTGTGAGGGGACAACCACCACCTACGCCGATCTCCTGGAAGAGATCAAGGCGGTTGCCAGCGGATTGCGCGCCCTGGGAGTGCGGCCCGAGGAACGGGTGGCCATGGTGATGTTGGACTCGGTGCAGTTCGTAGCCACCTTCCTTGGAGCGATGCGTATTGGAGCGGTTCCGGTTCTGACCAATCCTCTTCTACCTGGTCGCGATCTTGCCGTGATCATCGCCGATGCTCGTGCTCGGATTCTGGTGATCTCCAGCGAGCGAGCAGGTTCGCTGGAAACCTTGCTCCCCGATGCACCCGAGATCCAGCATGTGGTACGAACTGACGAGTGGGACAGTTTCGCTCAATCGACCACCGACCAGTCGGACGCCTATGACACATGGGAAGAATCGCCGGGCTTCTGGCTCTGTACATCAGGGACTACCGGGCGCCCCAAGCTGGCCATGCACCGACATGTCGATCTGAAGGTCACCAGCGATACCTTTGCCACCAATGTGCTTGGCGTCACCAAAGACGACCGCTGCTACTCGGTCGGACCAATGTTTCATGCCTACGGGCTCGGCAACTCCATCACCTTCCCCTTCGCCGTTGGCGCCAGTGTGGTTCTTGTACCCACCAGGCCGCCGACTCCCGCCATGGTGGCCCAGACCATCGCCAAGGAGAAGCCGACCCTTTTCTTCTGCATTCCAACCTTCTATGCCGCGCTGGTCAACGCTGACCTACCGTCCGATGCGTTTGCTTCGGTCCGGTTGGCATGTTCGGCCGCCGAGTCGCTGCCAGCCGAGACGTTCAACAGGTTCCGCGAGCTCTTTGGCGTAACAATTCTGGATGGCATCGGCTCAACCGAGATGCTTCACGTGTATCTGTCGAACAAGCCGGGGATGGTCAAGGCCGGAACCAGCGGTGTGCCCGTACCTGGCTATGACATTCGTGTGGTCGACGACGAGGGCAGCGAATGCGGGGTTGACATGCCGGGCAAGCTTCGAGTCCGGGGCGACTCTGCCGCCACTGGCTATTGGTGCCGCAGCAAAACTACTCGGGAGACCTTCCGTGGCGACTGGACCTTGACTGGAGACCTCTATGTCCGAGACGGCGAGGGCTTCTATCAATACCTCGGACGCGCCGACGACATGCTGCGGATCGGCGGCGAGTGGGTCTCGCCGGCCGAAGTCGAAGGTGTGTTGATTTCTCATCCCGAGGTACTGGAAGCCGCGGTTATTGGCTCACCCGATGATGAGGGCATTCTGCGGCCGGTTGCCTTCGTCATACCGGTCGATCAAGACCAGACTGCCCTGCCTGCGGCTGCCTTTGGCGACCTACTCATCCAGTACTGCCGGGAGCAACTGGCTGGCTACAAGCGACCCCGACAGGTCCACATCGTTCCCGATCTTCCTAAGACAGCGACGGGCAAGATCCAACGATTCCGACTTCGTCAACCAACCGAGTAAGGTTTCGCCGTTCACCCAGCCCTGACCAGACGGGATCCGTTTGGATTGGAGAAGGCTGCAGACGAAGGGCCCAATACACGTGAAGGTTGAATCCCGCGACGGCTGCGCCATCGAGCTTCGAGACTTTGGGGGGACGGGCCCCGATCTGATCATCAGCCATGCCACTGGTTTTCACGGCGGTGCCTATGAACCAATGGCCAAGTCGTTGGTGGAACATTTTCATGTCTGGGCTCTGGATTTCCGGGGCCATGGGGCGTCGGCCATGCCCCCAGATGGGGACTTTGCTTGGTCGGGCATGGGCCAAGACCTGATCGCCTGTGTCGACGCCATCGGCGTGACCTCAATTCTGGCTTTTGGGCACTCACTTGGAGGTGCGGCAACACTGTTGGCCGAACTTGCTCGACCCGGCCTGATTCGAGCCGCCTATCTGTTCGAGCCAATCGTCTTCGCTGAGGAGTTCCTACTCGGGCGGACCGGCAATCCAATGAGCGGCCCGGCCAGACGCCGACGAGAAATCTTCGCATCCAGGGCCGATGCCCTTGCCCGCTATGCCAGCAAGCCTCCATTGAGCATGCTGCGGGCCGACGTGCTGGCCGCCTACGTCCAGCACGGATTTGTCGACCTGGCCGATGGGACGGTGCAGTTGGCGTGTCGAGGTGAGAGTGAAGCCCGCTCCTTTGAGTGCGAGGAGAAGATGACGCTGGAACGAATTGTCGACTTGCAGCTACCAATCACGGTTGCCTTAGGGCAAGCCAATGCCGGTTGGGGCCCAGCTGTGCTGGCACCGGCCATTGTCGAAACAGTCAAGAACGGCACCCTGGTCGAGCACGACTTCATCGGCCACTTCGGCCCCCTGGAGTCACCCGATCTGATTGCCGCTGACGTGGTGACTGCGTTCAAGGACGAACTCACCCCACCCTGAGGGCTGGGCCAGTCCGAATCTGGCCTAGCCCTCTCGGTCAGCTCCTTGGTCAGCCTTCTTCGAAGCGAATAGGGAAGCAGTTGCCCGAGTCGAGGGATTCAAGTGTGTGTCTTGGGGTGGCAATTCGCACGCACAGCTTCTCCGGGATCTCCGCTGATCCAAAGACGGCCACCGGCGTATCGTTGAATCCTGGCGTGATGTCCCACACCTGCCAGGGCCCGCCGCCTTTGGAGGCGTCGCCATTCGCACCAGCATTGATTGGATCGATCTGACTGCCGAAGACATGGAGGTGAAAACTGGAGCCGACGCTGAAGCTTGTTCCACCGTCCTGGGACTCGAAAATGGCGTTAACGCTGCCATCAACATCGATCCAAGCGTCGGTGATACAGGCCCAACGAGGCTGGGACTGGATCAGATCGGTGCACAGCTCATCTTCGGTATGCACCACGATGTTGTTGACTATCACTCCTGCGCCCTCGATGCCGCCGGCCGTGTCCCTCGCTGCATCTCGATCGACACTGGAGTCGGCGTAGCCAACAAGGGTGACCGTTCCTTGGGCCACGCTGACTTCAAGCAGGCCGATTGAGTCCTTGAGGGCGAGAAACACGTCTTCGGTTAGCTCGTCGTCAGGAACGCTGACGACGGGAGCTTCGGTCGGAGTTGTGGTGTCTGCCACCGCTTCGGTGGTCGTTGGATCGTCACCTGGTTCGGTCGTGGTGGACTGGACCACCTCGGACGTTCCGGTAGTACCCACTCCATCATCACCGCCGCCAAGTTGAGAGATGGCGAATCCGCCAATACCGATCACGGCCACCACACCAACGAGGGCAGCGATCAGCGGGCCGCGACTCTTGCTGGAGACGTCGACCGGCGCTCCTGGCGCATCCGAACCCTTGACAGCTCCGTGGGGGGTGGTCACTGGCGGCTCAGCTGACTTTGGAGTTTCCACCAGCCTTGGCGGAGGACCAGATGTTGGCAGGGCCCCGGTAGGCCGCTCCACGACCGGTGTCGGCGGCATCTTCGGTTCTGGCTTCTTTGCTGCCGGTTTGGCTGGTTCTGGCTTCTTCGGTTTCGGAGCCACGTCACTGGGAACAACAGGGACACCAGCAGAACTGGACGGCACAGCCGGCGTCGGTTCCTCAAAGATCGAGGACGGGGTTGGCGGAACGGCTGGTTTCGCCGGGGTCGACGGCGTAGGAGGCGCTGCAGGTACATTAGCTATTGAAGCAGGCGGACTTGGTGGTGTCGACTTTTTCGCCGGAGTCGGGGGCACAGCCGATTTAGCTTCAGTCGGCGTTGGAGGATTAGACGGTGTTGGTGGAGTGGACGGCGTTGGTGGAGTCGCTGGGACGGCCGCTGTGGTCGTGTCCAGTTCAGCACCAACAGTCCCCGCAGCAGCATGGGCTGCACCCAACGCGACCGCATGCTTTGGGTGGGCATCAACGGCAACCGGGCGCCCAAGCTCAGAGGAAACAAGCTGGGCAATCAATGGCGTGCGGCTGGATCCGCCGACCAACAAGACCCGCGACACTTCTTCAGCGGTCACACCCGCACTCACCAGTGCTCGACGCATGGCCTCGATACTGTCAACCAATGACGGCCGGATCAGTGACTCGTACTCGCGTCTGGTGATGCGAACATCGGTCTGGAGATTCGGCAACAAAACCGGAATGGTGGCATCGGTGTCGGCCGAGAGGGCTACCTTAGCGTCGACGCAATCCTGGCGAAGCCTGGCCATCGCCGCTTGGGCGGCCGAATCGTCCGGATCAAGCTTGCCCAGGGCTCCGTCAAGGGAGCGGGCTACGTGGGCAAAGACGGCGGCATCAAAATCAATACCACCAAGGCGTTCGATCCCTTCGGGCTTGCCAATGATCTCGAAGCCTGCTTCGGTTCGGCGAAGAACAGCAGCATCGAACGTACCGCCGCCAAGGTCATACACGGCGACAACTTCACCGGCCTCGACCCGCTCCTGGGAGGCATAGGAAATCACCGCAGCTTCGGGCTCGGTCAGCAGGGTCACGGTGTCGTCATTGAGACCAGCCAAACGAACCGCCTGCTTGAGCAGGTCAATCTTGTACAGCCCCCAATTGGCCGGATGGGAAATAGCGATGCCTTCTGGCGGTTCGCCTTCTCGCTTCTCCACCTCTTCCAAGACCGACTTGAGCAGTCTGGCCATCAACGCTTCTGCCGAGTAGGGACTGCCACCAACAATGATTGGGGTGGTGTCACCGAGACGACGCTTGAACTCGCGAGCGACGCGCTCGGGTTCGGTGATGGCGCGACGTACCGCAGCATCGCCGGTCAGGACAGTCTCGTCCTCTCGAAGAAGGACGACGGAGGGGATCGATGCCGACCTGCCACCGAGCGAAAAAATGGCTGCCCGATTGTTTCGGTAGATCGCGGCCGCCGTATAGGTCGTACCGAGATCAATCCCTACAAAATAACTCACTAACCGTCTCCCTCCGGAAGCCCACCATCCTAGAGGCGAAACCCTAGGTACAGAGGGGGACATCCCCGATGGCCAGATTAGCCGCTTGCGTCTAAGCTAGCCATGTGACTATTCGAGATGCGATAGACCAACTCCTGACTGGTGAAACCGCTAATCAGCCAGCAACACATGACCCAGCCACGGTTATGGCCGATAATGGATACGGGGACGTTCCAAGCGAGCTCTTTGGTACCGCCCTTGTCCACTTCTCCGACACTGCTCCCCTGGCCCAGGCTGATGCCCTGGCTCCCGTTGTGACCCGAGTGAGCCCCATCCCCTTCGAAGACACCGACCTTGCCCCCCTCAACGACGAGAACCTCGAGTCTTCGGTTGATGGTTCCGATCCGTTTGCCTTGTTTGTTGCCGCCGCTCCGGCATTGACAGAACTCGACGATTTCGACGATCCGGTTGGAGTGGATTCCGCTGAGGGTGACGAGGAGTCTGTGAGCGACTCCGAGGAGCCAGGCGGGGACCGTGCGGATGACAGTACAGACGACGCCCTTTCCGATACTGACGTGCTCATGGACGACGAGGGCGGAGATGCTGACTTCGGTTCGGGCACCGCCAACCTGGATCTGACCGACGACGTTGACCCAGAGTCTCCGACCGAAGAAGACGAAACCTACTCCAACGATGACGCCATGCTGGACGATCTTGCTCCACGCTTCGACGCATCCTCACTGCCGACCGAAACTCAAGACACCATCGAGGAAGCGGGAGTCGATCTCTTCTCCGTCGAGTTCGACGAAACTGATGAGGCCGATGGAGGAATCGATCCCGATGACCTTGACTTCAGTGACTGATTCGACTGCCAGCTAGGTCGCGACCGACGTATTCGCGGCAATGAGGGCTTCGAGCGAACGGATTCCGACCCTGGCCGCCATGCCAAGATCATGCACTGTGAAGGGACTCTCGGCCAATCGTTGAAAGCGGCCAAGCTCAGTAATGGCCATCGTGCTGATGGCATCTCGTTCAGCCGACTCATCAAGCCCAAGCCGCTGCCAGGGAGCAGTACCTCCTGCACCCAAGACTCGCTCCAAGTCACCAAGGTCAGCGGGCTTGCCTGACACCCAGCCGCTACGAATGGCGGCCATGGTCGACAGCTCATTAAACGGATGAGCACCAGCCATGATCTGCTCGATCGCAAGCAACAAGCGCTGAGACCCCTCTTGAGTCGGATCAACATTGCACATACGCTCCACTGCCAACAAGGCAGACCTCGCCTTGAGAACATCAGACCGGTCGACAAAGAGTGTGGTCAGAATGGTTTGCAATTCAACAAGTCCTGAGCGACCTACGAGTTCATCAGACAATTCGGCACTGGATTCCGCGACCTTACGACGCAACAGGGCCATGGAGAGCCGAACACCAAACAGGCCGAACCTGGCCAGCAGTTGCTCACGTTCCAGCGAAGTCAAGGGGGTTTCAGGCTTAGCTTCAACAAAGCGGTCAGCCGACAGGAGGTAGGGATCCAGTTCTGCCGCCGGAAAGTCAGCAAGCTGCTTGAGCGAGTTGTACTCCCACTGGGTCAGTGTCTCAGCCGTCTCAGCCAACAAACCCGCCACCGGGACAACAACCTGGATGAGGCGACGGAGCCGTCCGTCTTGTCCATAGCGCTTGGCGATACGACGAGCCGAAGCCATTGAATCGAGGCGACCGGCACCGATCTCATCGGCCCGAGAGAGAACGGCAACCGCGTTTACCGGGTTAGGTGAGGCGACCGAGTCATCGTGAAAGGCTTCCAGCAGACGAAGATCCGACGAGTGGATATGCTTCATCAAGTACAGCACCGCGTCAGCGGGTGTGTCATTGTCTTCGGGGTCTAGAAACTCAAAGGCCCTGGTAGAGACACTCTCCGTCAGAGAATCGATACCCGGGGTATCGACCAGGGTGAGTTGACGCAAGCCGCTGGAAGGCCACGTCACTTCCAGACGATCAATGGACATGGCGTCACGACCATCAAGATCGATCTCGATTGCTCCCTCATCACGATGGAAGCGCGCTTGCACCGCGGGACTGCCGTCCCGAGGATGGACCATGACCTGATAGGTGTGACCATCCTTGTACCAGGTGACCACCTTGGTGCACTCACCAGTATCAGTCGGGGCCAGCCGCTCCCCCACCAGGGCATTGAGCAGGGTGGATTTCCCCGCCTTGACCTTGCCAGCGATCGCCACCCGCAAGGGGCCGTCCAACCGCTCCAATGAACCACGCAAAACATCAGCATCATCAGCGCTAGTGAAGACGCTCTGGGCATCGACAACAAGATTCCGGGCTTGTTCTACCAACTCATTCATCAGGCAGTGGCTCCAGCAGGTGTTGCCGCAATCGCTTCGGTCTTGGCTCGCATCCCTTGGATCCGGCTGAGTTCGGCTCGGATGTCTTTCACTCGCCGAGCTCGCTCGCCCTCACCAACCTTGACTGCTTGGGCGGCAGCCTGGAGCGCAGTCGTGGTCGAGACATGCATCTCCTCGGCCCTCGTGCTGTAATGATCACGCAGTTGCCGCTGCACCCGACGAAGGGTGTCGCGGCTGTCCTTGGACACCTGGAAACTCACCTCATCGCAATAGCGTCGGAGCGAATTTTTGGCTTGAGCCCGGCGTTGGTTTGCCTGTCTAGCCTTCTCGTCCTTAAGGCTCTTGCGCCCCATCATCAGGCCAATACCAATGGGGATGGCGCCGAGGGACAAGCCGACCATGGATCCAAGCATGCCAAACATGAGGATGCCCGAATACGAACCGCGAAGAACCGTCATTCCTTGTGCACCCTTGCTGGGTCCTTCGATCTCCATCGTCGGATCGACCGAAACCTTGGCCAGAACTCCAGTCGGATTGTGAATATCGAGGTCATCCATCAGCTGGTCGCCATCAACCTCGAAGTGATTGCCGACCTCGAGACCAAGATGGGCAGCGCGCTCGGTCAAGAAGCGGTAGTTGGTCACGACCTCGTTGGAGACTCGATTGACCAGCCAGGGTTCGAACTCAGACCAGGTGTCCAACGGATCACTGTTGGCGATTGCCGCATCGGCTTCTTGAGTAATCAAGCGCATTCGTTGCCGAAAGTCGAAATCGACATCGCTGGTAAGGTCGCCAACCCCATCATTCAAGGTAGTACTCCACTTGGCCGCCTGGCCCTTGAGCCGCTCCGCTCGAGACTTAGCAGCAGTCAGCCTCTCCATCAGCTGGGCCGCTTGTTCAGGATCAGTCAAGGCGCTCAGCTCGGCCTCGAACTGGCTTCCGAGCTGGTCACACACTGACAAGAGGTCCTGTCGACAGCGCATGCGTTCCCGCGCCGCTTGCTCGGCCACAATCTGGTTGGTCAAGAACTTGACCAGGTCAGGGAAACCAGAATCCTTGTTCAGTTCTCGATCGTTGCGTCGGACAGCTTCGGCCCGCAAGGTGGAAGAAACCGGCATGATCGGCATTTTGATGCCGGCCCGCGCAAGGTGACCCTGATTGATCTCCAACACTCTGCGCCAGGCTGGGTAGAAGTCGACCTTCGTCATGATGCAGACCACATGAGGGCAAAGATCCATAGCCTGGGTCAAGAAGTCCATCTCGGCCCGGGTGAACTCCTGTGAGGCGTCGCTGACAAAAAGGGCGGCATCGGCCACAGAGAGAGCACCGAGCGCGGCGGTGGCGTGGGCCGATCCGAGGCCGCCGACACCGGGGGTGTCGACCAGGACCAGACCATTCTGAAGCAGCTTGCGCGGCAGCTTGATTTCTACCCCCTTGACGGCGACGTTCGGGTCGGCCATACCAAGTTCGGTCGCATACGCGGGAACCTGTTCGAAGGCGATGCTTCGTCGATCGGGTTCGGCATCCGGCTTCTCCAGCGGGGTTACCAGAGCAACCGCTGCCTTTTCTTCCCCATAGGACAAGACCGTTGGCACCGCGGTTGCGATGTCATCATCGACTGGACAAATCTTGGCGTTCACCAACGCATTGATCAGTGAACTCTTTCCCTGCTTAAACTCGCCAATGACAACAACCTGGACGTTGGGGTCACCAAGCTTGTTGAGATTGATATCGAGGCGTTCGGCTAGGTCCGGCCGTCCATAGGCGCCTGCTGCTTGGATGCCGAGTTGTAGAGCCGACCGAACGTCGGCGTGTGATTCTGGTTGTGAAGACATGTTCCCTCTCACGAACTGCTTGCAGCCGAGATCTTTCATTCTAGAAATCGATCTGTGGCCAGTCCAAACCACAATAGTGCCCCGGGGTTAACCGGGGCACTACCGAGTGGCGTATTGCCGTCAAGAACTGGGTGAAATGCTAGTCCTCGACAATTTCTGAGTCATCAATGGCGATGTCATCGCCCGCCTCGTTGAAGGAATCGCTGGCATTGTCGGCGCTGTTGTCGTTGAAGGAATCCTCAACGGTCAATTCGGCGTCAATATCAACCTCACTAGTGGTGTTGTTGGAATCTTCGACGTTGTAGCTGTCATTGATGCTCTCGTCGGTGACCTCAATGTCGATGTCGTCGTCAGAGTTGTAGCTGCCATCGGTGCTGTTGTCGATGGTGGTGTCATTGTCCTGAACCGTTCCGCCACCAAAGGCAACATTGGAGTCTTCGATATTGGCGTCTTCCAAGTCAACAATGTCACCAGAACCGAAGTTCGCATTGCTGTCACCGGATCCCTGAACCGTCTGGTTCCCGTCACCAACAACCGCATCACCATAGGTGTCCACCTGAGTGTTGCCGTCACCAACCTGGTTCCCGTAGCCCGAAACCTGAGTAACCGTGTTGCCGTCACCCGAGATCACGTTCTCGGCCGATCCGACCTGGGTGTTGTCGTCACCAATGATGGTGTCATCCACATCGCCTCCAGCGATGATGCCGGTGTTCTCACCAGTATTGATAACACCCTCATTCTCTCCATCAATCTGAACCGCACCGTCGCCGGTGTTTTGTTGGCTGTTCTTGACGTCGCCGCCGGTAGCAATCGCACCGTCGCCGGTAGCAACACCCGTGGCGTCATCACCAGCAGCAACCGCACCGTCGCCGGTGGCATTGACATTGGTGCTCTCATTGTGAATATCGATTTCGAGGTCACCGTCAACGTCGCCATCAACCTCAACATCAATGTTGGTGCTGTTGTCAATATTGGTTTGCTCAAGGTTGTTGATGATGGTCTCGTCACCTTCGTACACGACCGTCACATACTCATTGATGGTTTGCTGCACCGTCTCATAGGTGACCGGGGTCGGGGCTGAGGCAGCACTGGATGAGCTGCTGGAACTGGAGGACGAGCTTGAGCTGCTCGAAGAGGAAGAGGAGCTGCTGGAGGACGAGCCGCCAGAGGAGCTTCCACCGCTGCTCGGGGCCGAGGAACTCGGGCCAGAAGCAGAAACTTCAGCAGGATCAACAGCCACGAGAATCTCGGTTGTTTCCGGAGCGAGTGTCAGTTCTGAGCTGACAACGGCGACGGTCTCGGAGAGATCGACTCCGCTGAAATCACAGCTGGCGAGGCCGGTTGCGGCCAGATAGCCGTCTGGGTCAGCTGCATAGGCCGCTGCTTCAGCCGGATCTCCAAGGATCTTGGCTAGTACTGCTTCAAGAAGTTCGTTAACATCCATTTCGTTTCCCTCCGATGGGACTTGGTTTGTGTGTGGGGTTCTGTTTGACAAATTGAACAGTACATGGCTTGTTCAACTGGTGTATCGGGGACACCCCTAGTCCCCATGACGGACACTAGGGGTAGCGGACTAACCCCTCTCCGCGACCCTCCACGAACACTTCGCTGCGTCACGCAACGTCCGTGTCACTACAACGCATCGGACCTCAAGGCCACTTCCTTGAGGTCCGAGCACTAACTATTCAGTTGTTTGGCGCTTGCCCAGCCTAGTCTTCAACGATTTCTGAGTCATCAATGGCGATGTCATCGCCCGCCTCGTTGAAGGAATCGCTGGCATTGTCGGCGCTGTTGTCGTTGAAGGAATCCTCAACGGTCAATTCGGCGTCAATATCAACCTCATAGGAGGCATTGTTGGAGTCTTCGACGTTGTTGCTGTCATTGACGCTCTCGTCAGTAACTTGGACATAGACGTCGTCGTCTGAGTTGAAGCTGTCCGTGGTGCTGTTGTCGATGGCGGTGTCATTGTCCTGAACCGTTCCGCCACCAAAGGCAACATTGGAGTCTTCGATATTGGCGTCTTCCAAGTCAACAATGTCACCAGAACCGAAGTTCGCATTGCTGTCACCGGATCCCTGAACCGTCTGGT
>JAJRQY010000139.1 GCA_024280015.1 Actinomycetes bacterium | reverse complement strand
GGAACTGGGCGAAGGAAAGATTGAGCAGTTGTCTTGCCCGCTCCTGGTCATAGCGTCGAACCAGGTTGGCGGTCATGTTGTAGGTCGGCCGAAAAGCTGACGTCAGAACAAAATCACGGCTGGAAGCCAGTTTGGCTACCTGCTCAAACCTCACCCAAGGGGACCACAACACGACAGCTTGGCCATGGGTATCGATACCTCGGCGACCAGCTCGACCTGTTAGTTGGGTGTACTGGGCTGGAGTCAGAGCCTCGTGATGCTCACCAGTGAACTTGGTCAGCTTGTCCAACACCACTGTTCGGGCTGGCATATTTATGCCAAGGGCCAGGGTTTCTGTGGCGAACACGATCTTGGTCAGCCCTCGAACAAAACACGCTTCGACTGCTTCTTTCAGTGGCGGGACCATGCCCGCATGATGGAAGGCAACGCCAGCTTCGATGCCCCGCAAGAAGCGATCAAACTCCAAGACCTTCAGATCGGTTGCGTCAAGGCCGCGAACCTTTTCGGCCACAATCTCTCGAATCTCGGCCCGTTCAGCCTGACTGGTCAGGATCATTCCCGAGTCGACAACGGCCCGTGAGGCGTCAGTGCAGGCGTTACGGCTGAAGATGAAGTGGATGGCAGGGAGCAAGTCCTTTTGCTTGAGCTGGCGCACAACGTCAACTCGACTTGGCGTCATCCATTTTACTCGCGGCCGCCGGCCGCCCTTAGGTCCTCGACGTTGGCCACGGTTCTGGCCACGAAGTTCGGCATCAAAACGAAAGCCCTTGGCGTTGGCTTTTCCTCCGTGCAAGGTTCGGATCATGTGAAGCTTGGGACTGCCGCGTTCGGCAGCGAGGTAGAGGTTCTCTAGCTGGACGGGTCGGTGAAGCTCGGTCACCAATGTGGTTTCCCCCCGGACCGTCTCCATCCACTCGGCCAGCTCAGGGGCATTGGACACCGTGGCTGATAACGCTACAAGCTGGATTCGGGTCGGGAGATGAATAATCACTTCTTCCCACACGGGCCCCCGGTAGGAGTCCTGCAGGTAGTGCACCTCGTCCAAGACAACGGCCTGCAACCCCTCCAGGGCATTGCCAGCATAGAGCATATTTCGCAGCACTTCGGTGGTCATCACCACTACCGAAGCGTCACCATTGATCACATTGTCGCCGGTAAGCAAGCCGACCCTGTCGCTGCCGTACTCCGCAACGAGGTCGTGATACTTCTGGTTGGACAGGGCCTTGATTGGTGTGGTGTAGAACACTCGCCGATCTGCTTGCAGGGCTTGATCTACCGCGTAGGACGCAATCAGTGTCTTGCCAGCACCTGTAGGTGCGGCGACGATCACATTGTGTCCGGCATCCAAAGCGTCAAAGGACTCGATTTGGAACCGGTCTGGCATAAACCCCAGCCGGTCAAGAAACTGTTGTCGTTCACCCATCGCCACCTAGGTGGCCTTATTTTTGCGTCGCTTGGTCATCTGGCCACCGATGATCATGGAGATCTCATAGAACAAATACATGGGCACAGACACAATCATGAGCGTTATCGGGTCGCCGGTCGGGGTGATGACGGCCCCCAGGATGACAACGGCGACCACGGCAATGCGTCGATTCTTCCGGAGAGTCTCGGTCTTGAGAACTCCAACCATCTGGAGGAAGACCAAGATGACCGGTAGCTCAAAGGCCAAGCCAAACGCAAGCAGCATCTTGACCAGAAACTCGAGGTACCCCTTCGCTTCAAAAAACGGCTCAAAGCGATCGCCACCGATATCAATGAGCACTTCCAACGCATGAGGCATGAAGAGGTAGGCGACGGTCATTCCAGCGGCCAACAACACGACTGAGACAATCACGAAGGGATAGAGCAGCTTCTTCTCGCTTGGGTATAAACCAGGGAGGACGAACTTGCCAATCTGGTAGAGGATGACAGGCAAGGCCAAGATGAGGCCGCCGTAGCCAGCCAACGTCATCTTGACGCTGAAAGGATCAAGAGCGCCGGTGGCAATAAACTTGCAATTGCCCTCTGTTCGTATTGCGCAGTAGGGCTCGGACAAGAAGTCAAAGATCGCATTGCTGAAGATAAAGACGGCGATGGCGCCGACCAGCACAGCAGCTACGGAACGAATAATCCGAGTTCGCAGCTCGTTCAAATGTTCCATGAGGGTCATCTGCCCCTCGGTGAGTCCTTGGGGTGCGGTACCTCCATCAGACCGCGTCACGAGGCCTCCCCGGGCTCGACACGGTCGTCAACTACTTCCTTGGCCGCCAGGTCAGAAACAGAATCGACCGGAACAGCGGCATCGTTGGTGCCCTCCACCGATGAGGTGTCAGGCCCCTTGGCTGCTGGCGACGTGTCAGGCCCCTCGGTTGCTGGTTCAGCTCCCATAGCCGCCTCAGCCCGCTGGCCCGCTCGTGAGGGATCTGAGCGCCTTCGCTCCATGGTCTCCTCCGCCTTGGACTCGAACTTGGCTTGCTGCTCCGCCGCCGCCTTCTTGCCCATCGCCTCTTCTTCGGCCAGTATCTCGGCCTTGTCCATCCGCCCCTCAAGCTCTTCCCGCGATGTCGGGTTCTTGGGAACGTCGCTGGTGTCTTCCATCCAGTTCACCGGATTGACCTCATCAACCCCTGACATGAACTCGTCGCGAATCGACTCGGTCATGGATCGAAGCTGGGCTGCCTGCTTGCCGAGCTTGCGGAGCACAGAGGGGAGTTGCTCTGGTCCAACAATGACCAGGGCGATGAGGGCAATCACCAGAACCTCTTGCCCACCGATATTGAACATCAGGACAGGTTAGCGAACGCGAGACGACCGCCGGTCATCCGGCGGTCGTCATCATCGATTTTGTTTCTCGAGTCCTAGTTGGAGAACTCGGCCATTGCCTGCTCAAGCGCACTGTCGTCATGAAGAAGATCGTGGAAGTCCAAGAGATCATCGTGACAGATTGGTTCCCCGGTTCGGGGCTCGGCCAGCTCTGCTGGTAGATGCCAGGTCGTGAACGAAACACCGCTGGCTACCAGCAGATCAATCGTCCTCGTTTCTGCACCCTTCACCACGATCATCTCGCAGTGCGGACAACGGAACGAATACGTTCCTTCATTGTTGTCATCGCAGATTCGTACCTGCACATCATGTGTTGTCAGCTCTACGTCACCGCAGTCTGCACAACTTGCTCGAATTGTTGCCATAAGTTGGTGACTCCTCCTACCCACTGCTCGCTACCTGCAAGTAGATTCGGCAGGGGGGAGGCACCTCTTAAGGGAATGGGCAAGAGAACCTTCCTCCTGCCCGGACGAAGATTGTGCTCGCCTTTGGGGTGTGAGTGGTGGATAGGGGCGCCATGATGGTCCTCTGTGCGACCAAGACTGCCTTCATTACTGCGATCTCCCATCGGATTTGCTCATCGAGGAGCCAAGGCCCACGCTCCGGAGAACACCATTCCAGCCTTTTTGTTGGCCAAGAAATTAGGTGCATCTGGCCTAGAGAGCGATGTCTGGATTACCAGTGATGGACACCCAGTTCTGGATCATGACGGCAAGGTTGGCCGCTTGGGACACAAGGCGATCAGGAACGTGACCCGCCAGGAGCTACCCGATCACATCCCAACCGTAGAAGAGTTCTACGCCGAATGCGGCACAGATTTCGAGTTCTCATTGGACATCAAGGACCCGGCCGCCTTTGACGCAACAATTGCTTCTGCCCGCAATGCCGGAGGCGGGGTTGAAGAGCGACTCTGGATCTGCCACCACGACCTAGAGACTCTCTTGCCGTGGCGTTCTAGGACCACGGCGCGCCTGGTGGACTCAACCCGGCTAAGGCACATCAAGGAAGGCCCGGAACAGCGGGCCAACCGATTGCGAAATGAAGGCATTGATGCAGTGAACCTCCGCAACTCGGACTGGAGTGGTGGTCTGATCAGCACCTTCCACCGATTCGGACGATACGCCTTTGCTTGGGACCTGCAACACCGGCGTGAGCTGCTAGCAATGCTTGACTCCGGGATTGACGGGGTGTTCAGCGATCATGTTGATCGCATGACCGACGCCATGTCTGTCTTTAGCTGGACCAATGGCGACAACGTGACCGGGCCAGATCGTGCCTAAGCACGCGCCTTCCCCGAGCGGAGGCTCCTGGTGGAAAACGTGGGGGCTGCGGCTTGGCCTCTTGCTTATCGCCGCTGCCGTGGTGCTGCTGGCAACCACCTCCTCGGGTGGGCAAACACCATCAGTGTCCCCCGGCGCTGACGCTGCGGCTTCCCAAGACTCTCCAAAAGGCCAAGCAGGATCCGGCGACCCAGAAATCAGCCTGCCAACCTTCAACTCAAGTGAAGCCAATAGCAGCGAAGGTTCCCCTCAGGACGCTCCCGCCGCGACGGAACCCTCCGAGCCAGGACCGGACAAGTACGAGCCCTTCACTGATCTGCCCCAGATCAATTTCGCCCTTCTCCCGTCCCAGGCGTGGGACACGTTGGACCTCATCTCCCAATCTGGGCCCTATCCGTTCTCCAAGGATGATTCGGTGTTCCAGAATCGAGAAGGAATACTTCCCGACCAGCAACGCGGGTACTACCGGGAGTACACGGTCATCACTCCCGGTGCGGACAACCGCGGCGCCAGACGGATTGTGGCTGGTGAGGCTGGCGAATTGTTCTATACCGACGATCACTACAGCTCCTTCTCCGAGATCGGATTCTCGTGACCTCTCCCCCAGTTCCAGATCCCAAGCAGCCCCCCTCAGCACCCTCGCTCCTAGCCCTGACAAGTGGCCGAGTTGCCCCCGGAATCTGGCGAGTCGGGACCATTCCATCCGATGCCGTTGAACAAGCCCGCGAGGTTGGATGGCAGCCACTGGAGCTTCACCTCGACCAGCCGGTGGACAAGCAGGCCCTCTTAGCCAGGTTGGCCGACACCGCGAGCTTTCCCGACTATTTTGGAAACAATTGGGATGCCGCATCCGATTGTTTGCGGGACCTGGAGTGGCTCCCGGCCCCGGGATACCTCCTGAGCATTCATGGCGCTGAGCAGTTCCGACATCGTCACCATGACCTGGAGGCGGTTCTGGTAGACGTCCTGCTCGAAGTTATTGACTACTGGACGGCCGAAGGTGTCCCGTTTCATGTCCTCTGGGAAGATCCCAACCCAGGTTCGCAGTATCCGGATCGCTTCAATATCGTTCCTGAGCCTCCAACTGAGGTTGCTAGTGTGAGCCCGTGGCCGACACCCAATACCTGAAGCGCATCCTCACCTCACGCGTCTATGACATTGTTGAAGAGACGCCCCTTGAGGAGGCTCCAGGCCTCTCCACGCGTCTGGGCAACAAGATTCTGCTCAAGCGCGAGGACCTGCTGCCGGTATTTTCCTTCAAGCTTCGCGGCGCCTACAACAAGATGGCAAAGCTCAGCCCAGAAGAACTTGAACAGGGTGTGATCTGTTCATCGGCAGGCAACCATGCCCAAGGTGTCGCCATGTCCGCCCAAGTGCTCGGCACAAACGCCACCATCGTGATGCCGCGAACAACACCCGAGCTCAAGGTGCAAGCGGTGAAAGCGCGTGGAGCAGAAGTCATCTTGAACGGCGAGTCATACAGCGACTCTTATCTGCACGCACGACAAATCATGGAAGAGCGCTCTCTCACGTTCGTCCATCCTTTTGATGACCCGGATGTAATCGCTGGGCAGGGAACCATCGGTCTGGAGATACTTCGTCAATACACCACCGACATCCACGCGGTCTTTGTTCCCATCGGCGGCGGCGGCCTTATCTCCGGCATCGCCGCCTACATCAAGGAACTCAAACCCGAAACCAAGGTCATTGGCGTACAAACCACAAACTCTGACGCCATGGCCCGCTCGATCAAGGCTGGTCGTCGGATTGAGCTGGACCATGTCGGGTTGTTCTGTGACGGAACGGCGGTTCGACTTGTTGGCGAAGAAACATTCCGCCTTGTCCAAGAGCTGGTTGATGACATCATTCTGGTTGACACCGATGCAGTTTGTGCCGCCATCAAGGACGTGTTTGGCGACACAAGAAGCTTGCTGGAACCGTCCGGGGCCTTGGCCCTCGCTGGCCTCAAGCAGTATGTCGAGCTATACAATGTGCACGAGGAAACCCTGATTGCGGTGACCACCGGCGCCAACATGAACTTTGACCGGATGCGGTTCGTGGCTGAACGGGCCGAGGTCGGAGAAGAGCGCGAAGCAATATTGACGGTGACCATCCCTGAGCAGCACGGTAGTTTCCGCCATTTCTGTGAAATCCTGGGACAGGATCGGGCCGTGACCGAATTCAACTACCGGATTGCCGATTCAGAGGTTGCCTACGTCTTTGTCGGCGTGAAAGTCCAGGACCGGACAGAGGCCCGCCTCATTGCTCGCTCCTTTGAGGAGGCCGGGTTCGCCACCCTCGACCTCACCGACGATGAGCTGGCCAAGCTGCATCTGCGTCACCTCGTTGGTGGTCACTCGCCCTTAGCCAAGGATGAACGCCTCTACCGGTTTGAGTTTCCCGAAAGCCCCGGGGCCCTCGGCCGCTTCCTCACCGCCATGCGACCGGATTGGAACATCTCGCTTTTCCACTACCGAAACCATGGAGCCGACTACGGGCGGGTACTTTGCGGGATCCAGGTGCCCAAATCCGACGATGGGGCGTTCGAAGCGTTCTTAGAAGCCCTCGGCTACGTCTATGTTGAGGAAACGGCCAATCCGGCCTACCACTTGTTCCTCGGCTAGCCCCGCCGCTGGCCCCTTCCAAGCGCCGACTAGATTCCGTCCATTCGATTGAGGGGCCAGTAGATAACAAACGCCCGCCCGACAATCGTTTCGGTGTCAATCGGTCCAAAGATACGCGAGTCACCAGAGTCGTCACGATTGTCGCCCATCACAAAGACGGTGCCCTCGGGAATGAAGATTGGTTGGAAGTCCAAAATGGTGTCTGCTGGGTCCAGGTAGGGCTCAGCCACTCGTTGACCGTTCACGTAGACCGCATTGTCTCGACCCTCAATTGTCTCGCCAGCCAACCCAATCACGCGCTTGATCAGATGGGCCTCGCCGGCAGGTATTCCCGGAGGAGTGGTGAAGACAATGACATCGCCGCGCTCCACCTCATGCAGGTGATAGCTGACGCGGTTCACCATGACCCGGTCTTGAACTTGCAGTGTCGCCTCCATCGACTCAGACGGAATCTTGAATGCCTGGAACAGGAAGGCTCGCAGGAGCATGGCCACAACAACGGCGCCAACCAGAACCATGACCCATTCAAGAAGGCTCCGGACCAGGGAGGTTTCTGTGTCGCTGGCTTCCCCGTCGCTGACATCCCCATCGCTGGTATCCCCGTCCTGAAGCGGAGGACTCTGCGCTTCGGCGGAGGATTCGGAGCCGGGCCCAAACAGTTTCCCCGACTCTTCTTGAGCCGGGCTTGGCGAACCACGATCGACTGACGTTTGAGGATCGGTTGGGGTCTTGGTGTCTACTTTGGTTTCTCTTGCGGCTTCTGCGTCGGGTAAAGCTGGCTGAACGGGAACGGCTACCGGAGAAGGGGCCGAGGGTTCTGCAGCCTTGCTGGTTTCCTGCTCCTGGCGTTCCAGAAATTGGCGTTCGGCAGTCGCCAGATCTTCATCGGTAAGAAAGATGATTCCACTATCCAGCGGAACCGCAGTGCTCTCCCTGTCCTCAGGATCCACGACTACAGAGACTCAAGCCGGTCGAAGGGCCAGAAGATCACGAAGGCTCGACCAGTAATGCTGTCGACGGGGATGGCACCAAAAACCCGAGAATCGGTGGAATCATCTCGATTGTCTCCCATCACGAAAACATGGCCAGCGGGGACCGTGATTGGACCGAAATCAAAGATGGTGTCCGCAGGATCAATGTATGACTCGGCCACCCGCTGGCCGTCTACGTAGACCGCGTTGTCGCGCCCTTCGATGGTTTCGCCCTCAAGAGCCATGACCCGCTTGATGAGGTCGGGTATGTCAGAAGAGAGGCTCTCTGGCTTGCTGAAGACAATCACATCACCCCGGTTCACCTCGTGGAGGCGATAGCTCAGGCGGTTCACCATGACCCGGTCATCGACCTGGAGCGTTCCTTCCATTGATTCTGATGGGATGAAGAAGGCCTGGAAGAGAAAGGCTCGAAACACCAGCGCAACGACAACCGCACCAACAAGAACGACCAGCCACTCGATCAATCCCTTCAGGGCCGAGCTCTGCTCCTCATCGTCAAAACGATCGTCGTCGTCCCCAGTACTCTCATCCACCGCTGTCCCTATGCTCAAATTCTCATCTTCGGACGTAAGCACACGTACTCCATCGGCATCTGAGTCATGGTCATGACCCATCGGTACACCAGGCTTTTCTGGATACAAGCATGGACGCCCGAGACTAGCACCCTGCTATCGGTATCTGGCCAGCACGCGCTCCGCAGCCTTCGAACGGATCTGGCTGTAGCCACTCAAATCTGTGGCCTCCACCACCTCTGCTGCGGGGCCGAGCCGAAGCAAAAGTCGTTCTAGCCAAGGCAAAGCTGTGATGACCATTCGGATGGTCAGTCCTTCTTGTGAATCTTCCATGACTTCGCATGGGTAGGCTTCAACCACCCAGCGGGCCTCGGGCTGCAACCGAAGAACGATGGCGGGATCACCCTGGTTGGGCCGGAAAGTCGAGTCAGATCCCCAATCTGACGGCGGCTGGTGCTTACTTCGGTGGCCGGTCGACTCGACTGACTCAATACGGTCAACTCGAAATACTCGCTCGTCCTCTGCCTGGTGGCACCATGCTTCGACATACCAGGCGCCCTCAGTCGACCGGACTCGCCAAGGGGCGATCAATCGTCGGCTGTGTTCGTCTCGTCCATAGGAGTAGTAGTCAATCTCGACCTCAGTTGACCCCTCCACCGCCTGGCGAAGCTGTTGCAACAGGCCTGCCTCGGCCGTGCCGAGCTCGACGTCAACCACCTCGTCGTGGGCTACTCCCAGGGTTGATGCCAGCTTGGCCAAGGCACGGGCCAACGGACCATCGGGCTCACTCCCAGGCATCGACAGGAGGCCATCGCTTGAGGCCAACAAAGCCAATCCTTGGGCTGGGCTGAGCCGCAGGGGCCGAGCAAAGAAGTCGGCATAGTGAATCCAAACCTTGCCCTCTTCCAGGACTACTTCGACCAGAGCATCGGGGGTGTATGGAGGTAGCCCAATCATCCAGACAATGTTGAGATCCTCGATCAGCTCATCTTCGCCCAGACCAAACCTGGCGGCAACGGAGGCAATCTCAACCCCGGGGTTAGCAACGATCCAGGGCACAATGGCCAAAAGTCGCCGCAGCCGCTCTCCGGCGGTCTTTGGCTTGCTCATTGGACCGCCGCCGCACCACTGTCGGACACGATCTGCGCACGAAGCCACTCCATGGTTCGATGACGAATGTCTTGTGGTTCAAGAATTTCCGCGTGTTCCAAGAAACCGAAGACAAATGATCGAAAGGCGTGTTCGTTAATCACCGGAACGGTGAAGATGACTCCCCTCGGGGTTTCTTCCCGCTCAATGTCGGGAGCAAACTGCTGGGCGGCACTCGGGGCAAGCCGGGAGTCAACGAGGAGCCGCACCATGGTCGGAGTGTCATCTCCCATTTCCCATGCTTGGCGTCGACGACCAACTGGATCCTGTGCCGACCGTTCGCGCACCTCGGGGTCTGACTTGGCTGCCACCACGTCACCGTCGATTCGGTCCAGTCGATACTGGCGTTCGGCCTCACGAAGCCTGTCCCATCCAGTCAGGTACCAGCGACCTCGAAGGAAGTCCAGCCGCCAGGGTTCGACAACCCGAGTGGCGCCGCGGTAGTCGAACTGGACCGCTTCTTTTGACGTGATTCCGGCGAACAACGGAGTCAAGTTCGGGTCAGCTGGGATACTGGCGATAGCTTGGGCCGTCGGCCCCGGCGCAGGCATGTCCGATCCTCCCAGCTTCCAGAGGGCCTCCTGCTCGCCAAATCCGTCCAGGCGAACCGCCATCGATGCTAGGTGAAGGGCTGCCAGCTCTCCGGAGTCCAAACCTGGGTCGGGCAGATAGTACTCATCGGGGTGGATGCGGTAGCCGTCAATCGGAGGGTCTGTTGCTGGTACTCGCTCAACCCGAACCGGAATGCCGAGCTCTCGCAAGTCATCCTTGTCACGCTCGAATGCTCGACGAAATGACGGGCCAGCAGGCGGATAACCTTCCACCATCTGTCGCAAGTCCTCAGCCGTGAGTGGACGCGAGGTGTCAAGCAAGACCGCAGTCAGGTTGAGGAGTCGCTCCAACTTGCTCATGGTTACAAGCTCGCAATCAACTGAGCGACGCGCTCGTCTTCATAGCGAAACGGATCCTTACAGAGGACTGTGCGCTGAGCCTGGTCATTGAGCTTGAGATGGACCCAGTCAACGGTGTAGTCACGTTTGCGCTGCTTGGCTTGTCGAACAAAATCGCCCCGCAACTTGGCCCGAGTTGTTTGG
>JAJRQY010000138.1 GCA_024280015.1 Actinomycetes bacterium | reverse complement strand
CTCGCAAGCTCACAACGTCTCCAGAACACGAATCCTGCGGATTCCTAGAGTTGCTCGCAAGCTCACAACGTCTCCAGAACACGAATCCTGCGGATTCCTAGAGTTGCTCGCAAGCTCACAACGTCTCCAGAACACGAATCCTGCGGTGCCAGTAGCGGGCTGTTTAACAGCCGATACCGAGCCAGAGAGGGACGTTGCGGCCAGTCCCGGCGACCCTGGTTTCGCCGCCAACATTGAACTCGACCGAGCCGCCACCATCGAACTTGATGAGATCGTCATAGCCGTTGGCGTTGGCCCAATCAATCATGCCCGAACTGGTCATTCCCGCGGTCGAACCAAAGGCCAGCAGGCCATTGTCCTTGTCAAAGGCGACAAAGCTGTGCCCATGGGTGTAGTGGGTGTAGTTGTTGGTCGGGATGTTGTAGAACTGTGGCCAAACCTGACCATCAATGATGAGCGGGATGCCTGCGGCGGCCCAACGCCATTCGGACGGATTGTCGACTGCCGGTGTGCCGTCTGGTCGCCAGCTATGCCAGCTCTCCAACACTCGGCCGTCCTTGGCTGCCAGGTTGCTGTTGATGTTGTAGGAGCCCTGGTAGACCCACACGATCTCTTCGGCCGGACCGTTTGGCCGATATCGCTCGCCGAAGACGCCGCGATCGGCGCGGTTGGCGGCTCCGGGTAGCTGTTTGCCGTCGATGACGGCGAAGCCTGTTGGTGTCGGGTTGGCGCTGCCAGGGTTGAAAAACCAGTTGCCGTTGATGGATGCGACCGAACAACGGTTGTGGCTGGCGGAAAAATCGATCCGTTGATAGTCGACGACTGCAATCTGACCGCCAGGGATCGAGCGGATCTCGTACCCGTTCTGACCAAGGGTTGCATCGTCGGGGTCGGCGAACAGGGACCATGTGGTCTGGGTCTTGATGATGTACTCCTCGGATTCTGAGAACAAGATCATCATCTCACCGCGAGCGAGTTCGCCTCGGTCCAGTTTACCCAGCCAGTAGTTGTAGCCACTCGGATCGGCGGGCCGGCACATCACATTGCGGTAGATCAGGTCCAGGAAGTCTGCGTTGCTCAAATTGCCGTAGGTCAAGGTGAACTCGCGTGACCGTTCGAAGTTATCGGAGATTTGTTGGAGGGTGTCGCCCGACTTGGAGATGTCAATCCAATACTCCAGACCATTTCGATCGGGTTGGCGCAAGAAGTAGGCCTGGTAGAGGCGCCATATTTGGGCGTACCTGGGCGAGGAAACGACATCGCTGGCAAAAGCGGATACTGGTGGGCGAATACTGCAGCTCGCCGCCGAGGCCGGAGAGGGATCGACAGCTTGGGATACGCCGGTGGCCAGGGTGGCTGCCAGTGCCGCGGTTGCGAAAGCTGCGACGAGTCGCTTCGCTGGAGAGGGAACGCTTTTCTGCATTCCTGTCTCATCGGCGCGTCGAGGGGTTGGACTCAACGAAATGATCCGTTTGGCCCACGGCCGACTGCGTGGGCCGTGGGCCCTGGCTGTCTTGGCCCTCGTTGCTTACGAGGGGAATTGCCAGCAGATGGCATCAGATCTGCTCGAAATAGCGCTTCAGTTCCCAATCGGTCACCGACTGTTGGAACGCAATGACTTCTTGGTTCATGAAGTGGCTGTAGTGGTCAACAACCGTGTCCCCGAAGAGGCGACGGGCGTCAGGACTGGCAGAGAAGCGCTCCACTGCTGCAGCCAGGGTCGTTGGCACCATTTCGGCCTCGGTCGAGTCATACACATTGCCGCTGAATTCCGGCGGCGGCTCAGTCTTGTTTTCGAGTCCGTCAAGCCCGCTGGCGACCGCGGCGGCGAAAGCTAGATACGGATTGGCGTCGGCCCCCGGGATGCGACACTCAATCCGCAGGCTTGGTCCAGAACCGATGATGCGAAAGCCCGCAGTCCGGTTGTCGGTCGACCAGGCAATCCGGGTAGGCGCCCACGAGGCATCCTGATAGCGCTTATAGGAGTTGATCGTTGGTGCATAGAAGGGCATCAGGTCCGGGAGGTGCTTCATCCAGCCACCAAGGAACCAGCGGAACAGATCACTGCGGCCATCACCGCTGCCCGCCGAGTCGGTGTCATCACTGGCAAAGACATTCTTGCCGTTGGCCCACAGGCTGAGGTGAATATGGCAGCTGTTACCTGGCTGGTCGCCGTCGGGTTTGGCCATGAAACAGACACTGACTCCAAGAGAGTCGGCTAACTCTTTCATGCCTTGCTTCATGATGACGTGGCGATCGGCCATGGTCATGGCTTCGGCGTAACGAATATTCAGTTCGTGCTGGCCAATGGAAGCCTCCCCCTTGGAGTTCTCGACCGGGATGCCTGACTTCTTCAAGGCTCGTCGAGCTGCTCCAACATAGTCGTCGACCCGTGCCCCTTGGAGGAGGTGATAGTCCTCGACATACCAGCCGGCGTCTTCCAGGTTCTTGTACCCCTTGGCATTGGCGGAGCGGTAGGAGTCCCGATAGAGGAAGAATTCCAGCTCGGAGGCGGCGGCAATGGTGAAGCCTGCAGCTGTTGCTGCTTCGACCTGGCGATGCAAGATGGACCGGGGGGCAATAGGAACGAGGCTTTCGCTACCGCTGGCGTCATGATCATTGACGTGGCACAAAACCATGGCGACACCCTGGGTCCAGCCGGCGATGCGTAATGTGGCCAGGTCGGGGACCAGGTGAACGTCACCGTAGCCCTGGTCCCAGCTTGCTGATTCGAAACCTTCGATTGGTTCCATGTTCATGTCAACGGTGAACAGGTAGTTGCAGACGTGGGTGCCATCATCCAAGGAATCAAGGAAGAAGTCGGCATCGAAACGCTTGCCGAGCGTGCGTCCATAGTGATCGGTGAAGCCAACAACCACGGTTTCGATCTCACCACTGGCGACAAGCTTGGTTAGTTCGTCGAGCTTGAGAGGTGCGTCGGCTGCTTCTGTCATGGTTGCGAGCCTAGGCGTTGGCCACCTGAAGCACTGCTCCAAGCAGAACCGATGCCCCGCGGGCGGCTTGTTCTGAGGTGATTAGCTCGGCCTCATTGTGCGAGAGTCCGCCCTCGCAGGGGACGAAGATCATTGATGTTGGGCAGTGCAGAGCCACATAGCAAGCATCGTGACCGGCACCAGAAATCATCTTGTTGTGGCTGTACCCGAGGCCCTTTGCCGATGCTTCGACTGCGTCGATGCAGTTGTCGGCGAAACGAACGGGAGGCGAATCCATGTCTAGGGTGATGGTTTGCTTGACTCCGAGGCGGTCACATTCCTCGGCAACGATTGCTCGCATCTTCTCCTCCATGGCGTCCAACGATTCAAGCTCTGGGTGGCGGATGTCCAGCGAGCATTGCAGCCGTTCAGGAACGGTGTTCGGCGATACCGGGTAGGAGCTGAACATGGCAAAGGTCGAGCGACCCCAGGGGGCGAAGTCAGCGGCCATCTCATAGACCTTGGTGATGATCTGCCCAATTGCTTTTGCCGGGTCTTGGCGCCCTTCCATAGGAGTTGGTCCGGCGTGTACCGGGTGACCCTCAAGGGCAATGGTGTACCAACGGAACCCCTGCACGCCGGTGACAACACCAATCTCCAATTGGTCGGCTTCCAGGATTGGTCCCTGTTCGATGTGCAGCTCAAAGGCAGCGGAGTAGTCGCTCGGCTTAGCCGGCCGTTCGCCTTTCCAGCCCAGTCGGTCCAGTTCCTCAGCCACGGTGATGCCGTCAACATCAGTGAGGGCTCGTGCGGTTGCCAATTCCAGATGGTTGGCCCAAACGCCAGAACCCATCATGGAAAACTGGAACCGAGAGCCCTCTTCGTTGGTCCAGACACACAGCTCGATCGGCCGGGTAGTGGTGATGTTGTTGTCGTTTAGAGACTCGATGACCTCGAGACCACCAAGTACTCCGTAGACCCCGTCAAAGCGGCCACCGGTTGGCTGAGTGTCCAGGTGCGACCCCATCAAGATGGGAGCCGCGCTTGGGTCGGTTCCTTCGCGGCGGACAAAGAGATTGCCGATCTCGTCGTACTCATGGCTGCAGCCAGCAGCGGTAGCCCAGGAAATGAACAGCTCGCGACCATCACGGTCTTCGTCACTAAGCGACTGGCGATTGGAGCCTCCGGCGACCCCAGGCCCGACCTTGGCCATATCCATCAGCCGGGACCACAACCGTTCACCATTGACCTGCATCTGAGTCTTCCGATCTGTCGAGGAGGCCACGCACCGTAGTTGGTGGAGGGAGTTTCCGCCATCCTCTCACTCGTCTGCCGCTGGCTTGAAAACCCCCGTCTTGATGTTTGTTGCGCTAGCGAGGATGCTGGTGACATGACTTCACTTCTTTTGCAAGGCGGACTGGTATTTGATGGCACCGATACCGGGAGTGGCACTGGAGGTGACGGTGCGGTGGCCGACGTCGCTTTTGTTAATGGCAAGGTAAGCGCGGTCGGCGCTGGTTTGCCTACCGAGGGCCTGGATCCAGACCAGATCATCGACTGCTCGGGCAAGACCGTCATCCCGGGGCTGATTGATTGTCATGTGCATTTCATGGTCGATGGGAACTTCAGTCCTTCCGCTCATGGCCAGACCCCGTTCTCCTACAACTTCTATGAGGCGGCCGAGCGGATGCGGCGTACTTTGGAGGTTGGGGTAACGACGGTGCGAGAGGCCGGGGGTTCTGACCTTGGGGTGAAAGTGGCCCAGGAACGGGGACTTATCTCGGGCCCCAGAATGCAGATTGCCATCACCATCTTGAGCCAGACCGGTGGGCATGGTGATAGTTGGGAAGTCTGTGGGGCCCATATGCCCGGTCTGTTGGACTGCCATCCCGGTCGACCCAGCAATATTGTTGATGGACCAGAAGAGATGCGCAAGAAGGTCCGTGAGGTCATTCGCTCCGGAGCCGACGTCATCAAGGTTTGCACCTCGGGAGGAGTTCTTTCTCCTCGCGATGATCCTCGACACGCCCACTTCCGCGATGATGAGTTGGAGGTTCTGGTGGCCGAAGCATCGGCCGCTCACCTATTCGTCATGGCCCATGCCCAAGCCAATGAGGGCATCAAGTCGGCCATTCGGACGGGCATCCGATCGATCGAGCATGGCATCTACCTTGATGATGAAGCCATCCAGATGATGCTGGATGCTGGCACATATCTGGTCCCAACCCTGATGGCTCCCCAGGGAGTCCTGGATGCCGTTGACCGAGGTATTGATGTGCCTGCCTACGCGGTTGAAAAGACCAAGAAGGTCATTGAAGTTCATCGCAAGTCGATTGCCATGGCCATTGAGGCAGGCGTGAAGATCGCCATGGGTACCGACTCAGGGGTCACCCCGCACGGACAGAATCTCCGTGAGTTGGCATTCATGTCCGGTTTGGGCATGTCTGACGCGGCGGTATTGCGGGCGTCCACATCGGTTGCCGCTGAGCTAATGGGTATGGGCGATGAGCTGGGGAGCCTCCAACCTGGTCGCCGGGCCGATGCCGTTGTTCTTGATGGTGCCTCTCTGGACGTGTCTGACCTTGGTGCCCGGCTGCATCAGGTCTATCAAGACGGAAAGCCGGTGCTTTGACAGTCAACGGGTTGGGCCTGCGCTGATCGGAACCTGTTTGCCGAACCCGTCCCCTAGGAGCGCTCCTTATGACTAGGGGATGCCCCGATGTCGGTGGGGGAGTTGTTTCCTATCTTGATACCCGGCGGGCCCCGCTGGAGGGAGCGGGGGTCGGCGGAGGGAGGCGGAAGTATGGGGCTCGCTTGAGGGAGCGGGCCCCATCACCCACCTACTCGTGTTCGTAGCCGTCAAGAACAGCGGCAACATTGCTACCCATCGCCCCTACCGCATACCCACCCTCAAGAACAAAGACCGTAGGCAGCCCAATAGCTGCCAGCCGGTGGCCGATCTCGTGGAAGTCGAGTGTTGTGAGTTTGAAACTACTGATGGGATCCTCGACAAAGGCGTCGACGCCGAGTGAAACCACCAAGGACTCGACCCTGTGAGCAACCAGCTGATCTGCACAATGCCCCAATGCTTCTGACCAGGAGTCAAAGCCCGTTCCCGGAGGCAAGGGACAGTTCGTGGTGAACCCCGCCCCGGGTCCGTCTCCTCGTTCGTCGGTATGGCCGGAGAAGAAGGGAAATTCGGTCGTGGGGTCAGCGTGGATCGAGCAGAAGGCTACATCGTCTCGCTCATAGAAGATCTGCTGCGTCCCATTGCCATGGTGGTAATCGATGTCCAGGATCCCAACTCTGGGAACGCCGGAATCGCGTAGCTGCTGGGCAGCGATGGCCGCATTGTTGAGATAGCAGTAGCCGCCAAATTGGTCCGAGGATGCGTGGTGTCCGGGTGGGCGGCAAAGACCAAGTGCAGCTTGTTCTCCTTCGAGTACAGCAGTCGTTGCTGACTGGGCAATCGCGGCGCTGGAGAGTGCCGCGGCCCATGTACCTTCGGTGATTCCGCAGTCTGCACCCATGGAGTAGTAACCGAGTGCCCCATCGATGGACGTTGGTGGTTTGTGGCTAGGAAGTCGGGAAGGCCAGCAGAACCCCATCGCCGTTTGTGCCGTCCTGCCACTGTCAACCCACCGGCTCCAGGCAGTGGCCATGAAGTCCAGATACTCCGGGGAGTGAACCTGTTCCAAGATGGTGGCGTCCAGTGCATCTGGTTGTTGGAGCTGATGGCTCTTGGCCAAGGCGGCCAGTGTGACGTCGATGCGCTCGGGACATTCCCAGGACGGAATGAGTTGACCACCATCAAGCTCAGCACTGTGGTGTTGACGGTGGATGTCAGAGGTGAAGATAAGCAATGTGGGTCTCGTTAGCTCAGGGTTTGAGCGAGGGCGATGACGGCATCAGAGCCGCCAGTCTCAATCGGGTTGCCATGACCGAACACAACAGTTTCGTACTGGCGCTCGGCTAGACGCAACACTGATGCATTGCCTTGGGTCATGTCGGAGGAGAAGTCGGGATTGGGTCCCAGCACCAGACCGTCTCGTTCGTTGATGGCATCGCCTGCCACCAGGAGCCCGGCGTCCGCATCGAAAACGGAGATGTGGCCCGGTGTGTGGCCGGGGCTGCCAATGATCTGCAGGCCAAAGATCTCGTCCCCGTCATTGATCGGTGCGGCTTCGATTGAGCCAAGCGCTCCTATATCGGCTTCTCCGATATAGATCTTGGCCTTGGGTACAACCCCGATGATCTCGGGAAGCCCACCAACATGGTCGCCATGGTTGTGGGTCAAGATGACGTGGCCGACGTCGTTCCAACTGGCGCCGATGGCCGACAGTGCCTCATCGAATACCGGAAGATTCTGGGAGACGCCGGCATCAATGACGGTGACCTCACTTCCTCGGGCCAGCACATAGGCCGACACGAATCCCATATTCACCCGCTCCCATCTCAGGGCAGCTGTTTGTTGCCCATCTGGTGCCGCCTCAAGCGTAGTTTCGGGGGCGTCATCTTGGGGCGTGACGGCGGCTGTTTCTGGATCGGCGACTCCCGTTGCCGGGAGCGTGATGTCGCCGTCACTGCTACAAGCAGCGAGGATTGAAGGCCCTAAGACGGCAACTCCGATCGCCCCCTTCCCGTACTGGGTCAGGAACGCTCTGCGCTGAAGTCGGTGAAGCTCGGGCATGACGCGAAACTAATCGCTGGCGGCTGGTTGCTGAGCTCACTGGAGGAGAAAACTAATCAGACGGCTAGTCAGACATTCAGTCACGCGGTCAGTCAGACAACTTGGATCGACGGAAGGAAGAGGGCCTGACTTGCCGATGCCCGTTGGGGGATCCAGCCCTAGACATTGATCAGAACCACGGTTCCGACGAGAAGAAGGCCAAGTACTGCATTGACCATTTGTCGCCGTCGGTCATTTGTCAGCAGACGACCAATACCTGACCCGGCGAGGGCCCAGGTGCTAATGCAGGGGATGTTGACGACGGAAAAGACTGCAGTGATATAGATAGCTCCGACTAACAGTGGTTGACTCTCGGGCAGGAAGGCGCTGGCGGCGGTCGCAGCCATGATCCATGCCTTTGGGTTGACGTACTGGAACGCTGCGGCCTGAGCAAAGGTCATGGGAGTCGAGGCTGTCTCACCCTCAACCACTCGCCCCGCAGTGGCCACCTTGAATGCTAGGTACAGCAGGTAAGCCGAGCCAATGATCCGCAATGCGAGACTGATCACGGGAAAGCGAAGAAAGATGGTGCCGAGCCCAAGATTGGTTACCAGGATGAGCGATGCAAACCCGATATTTATTCCAGCCAGATGAGGGATGCTGCGGGGGAACCCGAAGTTCATGCCCGAACCCCACAGCATGATGTTGTTTGGGCCGGGAGTGATCGAACTTACGAAGGCGAAGATGATGAGGGCCCCAAGGTTCATGAACGCAGGATGAGGCCTTGAGGTGGCCGAGCCAAGAGCCAATTGGCAAACAGTGGCCTGCGACTCGTGTGATCAGATGGGTGAAAGGATGCAGGAGTATCCAGTGCGGTCTCTATCCAAGAACGGTCTCGAACTGATCGAGAGCAGAGGTGAGGGTAAAGGTCCGGCCAAGCTCATAGCCTGCCTGTCCAAGTTCGGCGGCCAAGGTTGGGTCTGAGGTTAGGCGATCCATTGCTTGGGCCAAGGCCTTTGGTGTCGGATCGACAACAAGACCCGTCTCCTCATGGGTCACAAACTCGGTGAGTCCACCCCCGTCCCGACACACAATGAGTGGCTTGCGAGCGGCAAATGCCTCTAACGCAGTCAGGCCATAGTCTTCGTTGTGGGCCGGAGCGACAATGGCGCTGGCAGATCCAGTGAGGGCGTCTCTGGCGGTGTCGCTCAGGGGGCCATGGAACACAACCCGGCCGCTGGGATCAAGGTTGCTAGCTTTCCAACCAGCGGACGAAGGCCCACGATTCTGCCAGAGATCGACGTCAGTAACCTGTTCGCCTGCAGCGAGCCTGCCGTCAAGATCCTGCACAAAGGGAAGCCGCGACCCGCCACCAACACAATGCAGCTTGGTCGGCTCGGTCACGAGCTGAGCAGCGGCCACGGCGAGCTCGGTTCGCTTGGGCCACTCGTGACGGCTCACCATGGCAATAGACCGGGCGGTAGTCGCCGAGCGAGCCTCGGTCTGGGGGTCAACAGGTTCTGCTCTCTGGGAGAATGCCGGGTGGCGGTAAGGGGAGATCTTGGCTGGGTCGACGTTCCAATAGTTGACTAAGCGGTTAGCCGAGGTCTGGGATCCAGCCAGCCAATGCTTGATTCGCCCGGTCACTGTGTCATCTAACGCTTGGACGGAGTTGATTGCAGCATCGTGGATGGTCGGATCGACAAAGTCACTGTCGACGAACTGTTGGGCCAGGTCGTAAAAGACTCGTCCGTGGTGGAAGAAGAGGCCGACAATATTATCGTGGTTGGCGTGCCAGGTCGGCGGTTGGGTAGCGACGATCAGGTCGAAGTCATCCAGAGCAAGGCGCTGGACTCGTTCGGTGATCGTGATGTACTCGAAGTACTCGTTGTGCCACTGGTGGAACGCTCCGTTGACGAGGAGCCCATACAGATGCTCAGCACGGGTTGTCGCGTCGACCGGGACAATCTCCACGTCGTGTCCGCGTGACCGAAGCCCATTGACCAGTTGCTGGATCAAGACTTCAAACCCACCCTGAACGCCATAGTCGGGTTTGAGGAATCCGATTCGCTGACTCAATGTCCGAACCCCGCTGATCTGCTCCGGCTCACAGGTTCACACGAGCTCGTTGACTGTCTGACTCAAGGCGATCCAGGCGTCGTCGCAGCTGGATGATCTTCTCGTTGCTGGCTGCCAGTTGCTCACGAAGGTCACGAATCTCTTGGCGTTGATAGATTCCGCGATGGTCAAGCTGATGCAGAGCATGAATGATACGTGAGTTGAAACTGGCTTGAATCTGGTCGGGAATACGGGCCCGGTCCTTCAGCTTTTGGAGGGTGGTTGCTGGTCGCTCTTGCTCATCGATGATGAGATGCTGCCCAACCTTGCCGAGGTGCTCCGCTAGTCGGGAGTCGGTCGCCATTGGGTGAGGGAGCTCGGGCTGCGCGTCACCCTTGGCTCGTGAGCCAACGGTATTCACCACCTGTTCAATGACTGTCCGATTGAACTGCACGCGATGATTCTATACCGAACCCATCTTGGACCGAGGGAGCCCTGCTGGCACTGCTGGAGCACGTGCCAGCACGGGTTCCGCTGGCGCTTGCTCCAGCGCCGGAGCCTTACTCCCGCTGGTTTTCTTTCAGTTCAGCGATCGAAGCTGCCGTTGAAGCCTGAAGCTGGTTGAGCTGATCGATGATTGGCTGGAGCTGCCAGGCTGTTGCTCGCTGCACGAATTGCTTGAGTTCACCAACGCCGGGCCGAGCCGAATGTGGTTTTGGCATGGTGACCTGACCAACCTGTTCCACCGGTGAGCGTTGGTCGATATCGTTGGTTCGGCCTGACCGGGTGTGGATCAGCTCAGTGAGTTCGGCTCGACTCAACAAGTGTGTTTCCCGCAAGTCGATGGTCTGTCCCGCAGCCTCAGCCATTGCTTTGGTCAGGCCGGAGTCGTTTTCGACAACAAGAGCCCCCTCGGGTGCCTGGTCGGCAAGGCCGCCAACAGCGGTGGTGATAACTGGGATACTGAAAAGGGCGGCGCGTTCCAGAACACCGGAAGACCAGATATCTCGATAGGGCAAGACGAGGGTGTCGGCGGCAACCAACCATGCGTCGAACTCTTCGTCGCCAACAAACTCGTGTCGAAACTCGGCGCCCGGAGTGGCATCACACAAGGCCTGAAGTTCTTCGGCGTAGCTGACTAGATCTGGGTGGTCCACCCGGGTGGACCCAACAACGATGTAGCGGGCGCTGGCCTTTCCGAGCCCTGCGCGGCCGAAGGCTCGCACGCCACGGTCGCAACCCTTGTGAGACTGAATAAAGCCGATGGAGACAAAGACATGTTCGTCGAACTCGAGCCCAAATTCGGCCCTGGCCGTCTCTTTGTCGACCGCAGTTCTTGGCTCGAAGTTGCCGCCATGCTCCACCAGCTCAATTGTTGATAGATCCAGGTCTAAGGAGTCGGCGAGCGTCGTTGCCTCTGCCGCCGTATGGACCTGGAGCTTGGCTGCTGCTTGCAGGGCGGAGCGAGCGGTTGACAAGGTGAGAGGGTCGATGGTGATTGCTCCATAGTCGATCTCGTGAATCCGAAGCTCGAGGGGGACCTTCAGGGCCAATTGCTTGAGAAGGCGCCAGACAGCCAGGCGTTCAATCCGGCCTCGGCACCCCCCGAAAAGAAGCTCGGGGTAGAACTGCATGATGATCTTGTCGTAGCTGCCAGCAAGCCGTAACAAGCGGCTCATGCCGGTGGCTGATCCAATGACCAGGTGACGGTGTGCAGCGGAGGGAAGGGGGGAGAGCACCTCGACATCGAGGCCAGCTTGCCGCATCGCTCGGACTTCCTGCACCGCATAGACAGCGAT
Source organism: Actinomycetes bacterium (assembly GCA_024280015.1). Classification (GTDB taxonomy): domain Bacteria; phylum Actinomycetota; class Acidimicrobiia; order Acidimicrobiales; family SZUA-35; genus JAJRQY01. The sequence continues at coordinate 67,123 of JAJRQY010000138.1, read as the reverse complement.
GCCGTCGCGATAGGGGGCGTAGGGCGTGATCATGAGAATGGTCATGACGCGGGAGCCCCCGTCCAGTCGATGATGGTTTGTTCCGCTCGGTCCATCACATCTGTTGGTGTGTAGTGATCAATTACGTATTGACGACCGGGCGTAGCCAACTCCGCCAGTGACTGAGGTCGCTCAACCACCAGACGAAGGGCTTCGATCAGTTCCCGTTCGGTTTCATAGGTTAAGCCTGCGCTCGAACGTTCGATGTGCCAGCTCACCACCTCACTGCCAGCATTGGCAATGACTGGTGTTCCCGCCAGCCATGCTTCCAGCACGGTTCGACTGAAACTCTCGAGGGCAGAGGGTTGCACGTAGGCATCGGCTGCAGCCATGGCGTTGTTGCGATCTTGTGTGCTGAGGAAGCCAACATCAACGACACGGTCAGCAATGGATGCGGGTGCATCGATTGCGCCGACACCAGAGGTCACCAACTTGAGGTCCGCATTGGTTTCCTCGATCAGGGCGGCAAACGCGGCCAAAAGCTCAGTCCAACCCTTGCCCCATTCGCGACGCCCGGCGTAGTAAAGGAAGGGGGACCGGATAGCGAACTTCTCCCTGAACCCGTCTGGGTCATAGGACTGGGGCTGTTCGATTCCGGCCCCGATGACCTCGTGACGTGGTGTCAACCGGTGGATGCTGGCCGCCAGTTCTGCTTCGGGGTCGCTGAGGAACCAGAGGCCGCGTGATCCGGAGAAACAAGGGGCGAAGAGATCCAGGTAGGCGGTTGGCTCATCATGCAAACATGGCATGAGGATCGTTCGTTCGGGCATGATCTGGGACACGGCAAAAGTTGTCCAGAACATGTAGGGCCCAAGAACCAGCGCCCGATACTGGTCAGCGTTGTCCAGCACATAGTGCCAGAGGCCACTGACCCGCAGGCTGTCGTTAACCCACAGCTGTTGCTCGCTGATATTGGCGCCGTGTCCGGCGAGCATCTGTTGACCGATTCGTTCGCGGGCCTTGCCTGGGGTGTCAGTTTGGGTGGCAAATCTCCGGACGGTGATTTGGCCGTCGGTTGACTCGCCTTCGGGATAGTGGTTGGCCCAAGTGACATGATCCTTGGCGCAGGTGGTGAGAACATCAACATCCCAGCCGCGAGCGGCGAACCCGTGGGCCATCTCGGTGAGAACTGCCTCGGCACCGCCAACTACCTCCGCCCCGTACCGTGGTGGAACAAATCCAATACGACCGCGAGGTTCAGTCATTGACTAGACCTTCAAGGTACTGGCCATAGCTGCTCTTCAGCAGAGGCTCGGCCAAGGCCAGAAGCTGGGATTCGTTGATGAAACCCATTCGCCAAGCGATCTCTTCGGGGCAACTGATCTTCAGCTGGCTTCGTTTCTCGAGCACCCGAACAAACTCGGATGCCTCGACCAGGGAATCAAAGGTCCCAGTATCCAACCACGCGAATCCCCGCCCAAGCCGCTGCACGGAGAGAGCCCCGGCTTCGAGGTACATCTGATTGATCGAGGTGATTTCGAGCTCACCGCGGGCAGATGGAGTAACTGCCTTGGCTTTGGCGACAACCGAGTTGTCGTAGTGATAGAGGCCGGTCACCGCCCAATTCGACTTTGGGTCCGCCGGCTTTTCCTCAATTGATATCGCTCGTTCGTTCTGGTCGAATGCGACAACACCGTAGCGTTCAGGGTCAGCGACGTTGGTCGCGAAAACCACGGCTCCACTGTCGTTGGTTACGATGTCCTGCAGCATCTTGGAGAAGCCGACGCCGTAGAACAGGTTGTCGCCGAGTACTAGCATGACCGAGTCTTGGGCGATGAAAGTCTCACCAATGAGGAAGGCTTCAGCTAGCCCGTTTGGTGCATCCTGGATGGCGAATTCGATACTCATTCCCCATTGGGATCCGTTGCCCAAGAGACGGAGGAAACCGGGCTGGTCTTCCTCAGTGGTGATTACCAGCACATCCCGAATACCAGCCAACATCAAGACAGACAGTGGGTAATAGATCATGGGTTTGTCGTAGACGGGAAGGAGCTGCTTGGAGACGGGAATGGTGAGGGGATGAAGGCGAGAGCCGGTGCCTCCAGCCAGGATGATTCCTTTAGTCGTCATTGGTCAGCTAAGTCCTGTTCTGAGAATCTCGTCTCGCACGGTGGGAAGGGTTGTGGTCCAGCGCGGCAGGCCAATGCCAAAGTCTCGGTTGATGGCGGTCGAATCAAGGCGGCTATTGGCTGGTCGAGCTGTTGGAGTTGGAAACTCCGCCGTAGTCAGAGGATTAACCTGGACCCTCCCGTTGTCGATCTTCTCTTCGAGAATGGCTCGGGCGAACTGGAACCATGACGCGGGTTCGGGGGAGGCCAGGTGATAAAGAGGCTGAGTCGATCTACTGGAATCGCTGGCGATGTCGACGACAGCCTTGGCCAGGTCAACCGTGGCTGATGGGCATCCGATCTGGTCGGCGACGACACCAATGCTGTCTCGGCCGTCCGCTAGCCGCAGCATCGTTCGAACGAAGTTGTTGCCAAGAGCGCCGTATACCCAAGAGGTCCGAAGAGTCAGAGCATTCTCGTAGGAGGCTGCTGCTTCTTCGCCCGCCCTCTTAGTCCGACCGTAGGCCCCGAGCGGTGAAACCCTATCTTCTTCGTAGTACCAGTCGGAGTTTGAACCGTCAAAGACATAATCGGTTGAGAAGTGGATGAGCGTGATTCCTTTCGATGATGCTGCTTTGACAAGTTCGCCAACCGAGTCTGCATTCACGCGGTGGGCCGTCGCTTCGTCGGTTTCTGCCGCATCGACGCCGGTGAAGGCCGCAGCGTTGATGATGAGGTCAGGGCTCGCGTCCAGGACCTGTTGTCTCACCGAACCAGGATCGCCTAGGTCGAGGTCGGTGCGGCCGAACCCAATGAGCTGGTCTGTCTTTGGCCACTTCGCACGAAGCAATTCGCGACCTAGCTGACCAGTTGCGCCAGTAATGAGGATTCTTCTGCTCGTGCGTTGGATCATGTCAGACAAGGTGATGATCCCCACTTACTTGTGAAACGTTTGTTTGACTCACTTTGTTGGCTCGGTCCCAAGTCTTGCCGTGCTGTAGCGCTCCTCAAGGATTCGTTGCCACCACTCTTGATTGTTGAGGTACCAGTCAATCGTGTCGGCCAAACCTTGCTCGAAACTAACTGATGGTGTCCAACCGAGTTCTTCCTTGGTGACACTGGCGTCGACGGCGTAGCGCAGATCATGTCCGGGCCGATCAGCCACAAACGTGATGAGGCTACGACGAGGACCGCTGGTGAGGAGCCCTGTGCGTTCATCCAACAGGTCACAAATTGTTTCAACAACGGCCAGGTTGGTTCGCTCTGAGTCACCGCCGATCAGGTACGTCTGTCCCAGCGAGCCTTGCTTCATTGTTTTGATGAGGGCTCGAGCGTGATCGTCTACAAGTAGCCAGTCGCGAACGTTCTCCCCGGTTCCATAGACCGGCAGTGATTCTCCCCGTAGGCCTCGAATAATCGTGAGGGGAATGAGCTTTTCCGGAAACTGAAATGCTCCATAGTTGTTGGAGCAATTGGATAGGACGATTGGCAGGTTGAAGGTCTCTCCCCAGGCTCGAACGAGATGGTCTGAGGCGGCCTTGGACGCAGAATAGGGAGAGCGGGGTGAGTAAGCGGTGCTTGCCTTGAAGGGAGCATCGTCGGGTCCAAGCGCACCAAAGACTTCATCAGTGGAGACGTGGTGGAAGCGAAACGATTGTCTAAGTTCCGGGTGGGCGTCCAGGTGAGCGCGAGCGGCCTGGAGCAAGTTGAAAGTACCAATAATGTTGGTTTGGATGAACTCACCAGGCCCGTCAATGGACCGGTCGACGTGTGACTCTGCAGCCAGGTGCATTACGGCATCGGGTGCGAACGACTCAAATAGCTGGGCAACGGCAGTTTGATCGGTGATATCAGCCTTCTCAAAGCGGTACCGGTTGCTCATTGCCGCGCCGGCGACGGCCTCGGGGCTTGCCGCGTAGGTCTGGGCGTCGAGGTTGAGAATCTCGTCGTTCGTGGTGTCGATGAGCCGTCGGATGACAGCCGAGCCGATGAACCCGAGCCCTCCTGTAATCAGAATCTTCATGAAGTAATCCAATCGGCATCAGAAAGGGTAGGGGCAACTCGGTCTTTGTCCGACAAGTGCACGGTGGTGTTTGAAAGCGGCCAATCGATGCCGATTGAGGGGTCATTCCAGAGAATCGATCGTTCAGCAGCGGGGTCATACAATGCTGTCACCTTGTAGAAGACCATCGTGTCGGGTTCGAGTGTGCAAAAGCCGTGGGCGTAGCCGGGCGGCACCCACAGGAGATTGCCCGCCTCAGCGCTAAGGGTGATTGCTGCGTGCTTGCGGTAAGTGTTCGATGTCGGGTCAATATCGACGGCGACGTCGAGGATAGAGCCCTGGAGAACACGGACGAGTTTGCCCTGTTCGGAAGGTGGCAGTTGGAGATGGAGTCCCCGCACGGTGCCTGACTGAGCGGAGAATGACTGATTGTCTTGTACAAAAGCATGGTCGATCCCAATGTTTGCGAATCCCTCTTGGTTGTAGGTCTCACTGAACCAGCCTCGATCGTCGCCGAAGCGTTGGGCATGGAGTTCGAGTACGCCGGGTAGCAGCTCGCTTAGGACTTCCATGCATTCACATCCGGGAGGTTCGATCGTTGCGCCTGAGAGGAAGCAACAAGGGTGATTCGCCGCTCGACTCTAGCGAAGCACGTTCGTGGAGATGGGGAATACCTGTGGCTTGAGGATCAGATTGTGTTTGGGGCAGAGTATGTGAGCCTGGTGGCGGATTCGTGGAATGGTCACGACTACAGTGGCGGTGTTCTGTTCCCGTCGAAAACCGTGGTTTTGAATACCTCATCGTTGTCCTCTTCGTGGCCGCTCATCTGGAACTTTGCTCAACGTGACCTTCGCGCAAGGTACAAGCGGAGTGCTCTCGGATGGGCTTGGTCCATGATCAACCCACTCTCGGTCGTATTGATCTACGGCTTTGTCTTCTCGGTGGTCTTTCGGGTGCAGCCGCCCCTGACCAAGAGTGGCCATGGTCAGTTCTTTTCCCTCTACCTTTTCTCCGGCCTGATTTTGTGGAACCACTTCACCTCTCTTCTGAACGGAAGCATGGCCTGGCTGGCATCAGTGAGTGATCTTCGAAAGAAGATTTACTTTCCAACCGAGACGGCTCTTCTTGGTGGCGCAATTGCCATCATGGCCCAGACCTTTCTTGAGGTCGCGGTCTTGGTCATCATTTTGATAGTTTTCTCGAACCTCTCTTGGACCATTGTCTTGCTTCCGTTCGTGATCCTGTTGGCTGGCCTATTTGCCCTCGGTCTTGGGTTCGTGGTCGCAATCTTGAACGCTCGCTATCGAGACATCAGCTATTTGGTCGGAATCATTCTCAACCTTGGTTTCTATGCCACACCGATAATCTTCACCGAGGAATACCTCGTCGGCAAGGAGAAGTGGGGAATCGAGGCGATGACCTTTATCGAGGTGAACCCGGTGGCGCGGTATGTCAATGCCGCTCACGACGTTGGCTACATCGGTGTCGCCCCGAGTGCGGTTGATTGGCTGATTATGATCGCCCTGGGTGTTGTGCCCTTTTTGCTTGGTCTCTCCTACTTCCAGAGCCGCTCCATGGCCATCAGTGAGGAGCTCTAGCCATGTCAGATGTGGCCATTGAGGTGAGCAGTGTCTCGAAGCGGTTCCACCTTCATGGGGATCGTGCTCAGTCACTCAAGGAGAAACTGCTCTCGCGCAAGAAGGAGGGAGGGTCAGACTTCTGGGCCCTCAACGATGTTTCCTTGGAGATCCCGACGGGTTCGTTCTTTGGCCTTATTGGTCACAATGGCTCGGGAAAGTCGACCCTGCTTCGGCTGATGGCGGGTATTCATCGGCCAACTAGTGGAAGCATCGCGGTCGATGGCAGAGTGTCGGCTCTTCTTGAGCTGGGGTCGGGTTTCCACCCAGATCTCACCGGACGGGAGAACATCTATCTGAACGGAGCGATACTAGGAGTACCTCGCCAAGAAATGGCCCAATCAGTGGACGAGATCATCGAGTTCAGTGGTATCGGGGCGTTCATTGATGTTCCGATCAAGGCTTACTCCAGCGGGATGTACGTTCGACTTGGTTTTGCGGTCGCCGTCAACGTGAACCCAGAGATCCTTCTCGTCGACGAGGTGATTGCTGTTGGTGATGAGGACTTCCAACGGCGATGCTTGGACCACATGTACCGGTTGCGCCGTCAGGGTGTGACTATTGTGTTCGTTTCGCACGCCATCGGATTGGTAGAACAATTGTGTGACCGAGTCGCTTGGCTAGATCACGGAGAACTCCAACTTGTTGGTGACTCTGGCGAGGTTTGCAACGCCTATTTGGCTCATGTCAACTCCATTGAATCGGCCAGGATCCATGAAGAGTCTTCTGGTGAGTTGAAGAGCACAGAGGAATCGGGAGATGAGGAACAGAGTCAACGTCGAGGCTCCGGTGAGATCCAGATAACGAGGATTGAGTTCGTCTCGCTGGACCCGGAGGAAACCCTTGATGTTGGTGTGAGTGGCGAGCCCTTCGTCATCCGTCTTCACTTCGAGGCTCACGAGCAGTTTGAGCAGCCCGTCTTCATCCTCGATGTATTCCATGAGTCGGGGACCCATGTTATGGGGCCCAGCAATGTTGTGGTCGGTGATCCAATAGAGATCATCGAAGTTGGCAATGCTCATATCGATGTCAGCTTCGAAACACTGTTGCTTAATCCTGGTAATTTCTACGTTTCCACTGCCGTCTTTGATTCTTCTCAACTGCATTGCTTCGATCACTGGCTTCATGCAGCAGCTCTTATCGTTCAGCCTGGAGCCGGCTCGGAGCGGGCCGGATTGGTTACCTCGGGTGGACGGTTCGGACCGGTTGTGCCAGAGCTGAGTGAGTCCTCATCGACCTCGCTCGGCTAGTCGTTGAATACGGGAGGGCCGAGGGGCCATGGGCGACCGTGATAGACCTGATGCCTGAGTTCCCGCAGCTTTACCAGCGTGTCCGGTGGATTGACTGAGGCATCCGGCGTCTTTGCTCGATTTGGATTGTCGTAGGGGTCATGGCTGAGGATGTTCCACCAGCGATCAGCGAAGATGTCGTACTCCCAGCCGTGGACGATGGGATCACGGGTTGTGGACTCGTAGTGAACAAGTCGAGTCTCCCCGTCAAAGACCGTCCGAAGGCCGTTCCTCAACAGCTTCAGACAGAGGTCGATATCGTTGAAGTTGAGAGGTAGCTCGAGGGTGAAGCCTCCAACCGATTCGAAGTTTTCTTTGGTAACAGCGAGGCAGGCCCCGGTGATTGCTGAGGTATTGACGGGCATTACGAGTTCGGCGAAGTATCCCGGGTTCTCTCCGAAGCTTCCGGCGTAGAGGTGGGCACAGCCACCGTTTCGGAGAACAACTCCGCCATGCTGGATACGACCATCCGGAAACTCCAGGCATGCACCAACGGCACCAACACCGGGAAGTTGGGCGTGGAGGAGGAGGCGTTCCAGCCAATTCTCGGTGATGACCTGGGTGTCATCATTGAGGAAGAGGAGGGTCTCTCCCTTGGCGTTGATTGCTCCGAGATTGCAGGCTGCGGAGAAGTTGAATGGTCGACTGTCTCGAAGCACCTTCACCTTGTCGGGATCAATGGCCGTAATTCGGGCCGCGACGTCGTCGGTCCCCTGGGCATCAAGAACAGTGATGATTTCGAAGTTTCGATAGCTGGACCGGTCCAGGACCGATTGGATGGCGTTGTCGATGAGGGTGAGGGTCTGACCGTTGATGAGCTTGGCCCCACCACTGGTTGGCATGATGATGCTGACCAAACCAAAGTCGTGATCGGGATTTGGGTCCAGTGTGATCAGGCCAGGAATCAGGTCGTGACGCCGCGCCACTGCCGGGATGCTGCAGCGGTCATAGTGACTTTGCACGGCGCGAACACCAGCTTCATAGGCCCAGTCCTTTGATTCGGGATTGAGGGCGGTGGAGCCTTCCGATTCGCGCCAGTGGTAGCAAATTCGAGGAACGTGGACGATTCGCCGAGCCTTCTCGGTTACACGCAGAGCGAGGTCATGATCCTGGGACCCGTCGTAGCCTTTTCGGAAGCCGCCAACGGCAAGAACGAGCTCGCGACGGTACATGCCAAGATGGCCGATGTACATGGTGGAGCGAAGCTGCTCGGGGGACCAGCCTGGCTTGAAAAATGCCCGCCTCCGGTTGCCTTCGAGATCAAGCTTGTCTTCATCGGTGTACATGACATCAACATCGGGCCAACGAGTAAGTTCCCATGCACAGCTTCCGAGGGCATCGAGGGAGAGTAAGTCATCATTGTCCAGAAGAGCGATGAACTCTCCGGTTGCTACCTCAAGGGCGGCAGCCGAGGCAGCAATGATGCCTCCCTGTTCGGGTCGTTCAACCACGATGATCCGCGGATCATCGGAGGCGAGCACGTCCATGACCTCGGGGGGTTGGGGGCCGTCACAGACAGCAATGAGTTCCCACTCGGATGTCGTTTGATTCACGACCGAGTCAATAGCCGCCGACAAGTGAGTTGGGTCGGGATGCCACACCGGCATGATGACCGAGAAGATTGGGGCACTCATCCGAGGAGTTTCCTCTTGCCCTTCGCCGCTAGCGTCGCCCCTTGGGAGAGCTGCCAGGCACGCGAAGACTTGATCCGCTTGAGCTCTTCTTTAGCCGCATGAAGCTCCTCGTGCACGACGTAAATTGTTTTCTCCCACTCCTCGTGTTCTGCTCTCAAGGAAGAGACTTCCATCTGGCTGAGCGCTAGATGGCCCTTGGCCGAACCTTTGGCCGCTATCGCACCCTGAATTGCATCACGGGCCGACCAGAGATCTTGAGTGACGGCTTCGATCTGGGATAGCAGCTCGTCTCGCTCAGACCGAAGTACAGCAATGTCGGTTGGTTCATCCACCGGAGCCAGCGGGCCATCCTCTAGCAGAGCCCAGAGACGCTTTGTCTCCTTGCGGAGTTCCGTTCGCTCCAAACGGGTCCGAAACAGTTCCCGCTCGTAGCCGACGACGACTCGAGGTAGTGAGGTGTCTTCACGACGGAACAGGACGGCCCACGGGGTGAGAAAGGTTGCGTCGAAATTCAGGTCTCGAAAGAACCCCTGCTCCGCGAAGAGCTGGGCCCAGTATTCGACAGGTTGCACATTAATATGCGTCGGCTCTTCGAAGTCTTGTGGAGTGGAAGATAGAAGAATCTGGTCCGTGGCCTGAGCCATATTGGCAATGGCGAGCTGTGCATCCGGCGCAGAGATGTGCTCCAAGACCTCGATACAGGTGATGAGATCGTAGGTTGTTCCGAGTGGCTCGGTTGCTGACCTCACCGAGCATGTTTCGGTCACCGACTCATGGACCTGGCTGATGGCGTAATCAGAGAAGTCAATTCCCGCGGCATTGACTCCCCGCTTGGCTAGGGCCTCAACCAGAAAGCCGTAGGCGCAGCCAACATCCATGGTCGATTGCGGGCGGAGCGAAGTGACGATCCTGTCTGCAACCCCACCGAAGAAGTTCAGCCATTCGCTGGACCTCTCGTAACGTCCGCCGAAATAGTTCGTGTAGTAGGCCGCACCATACTCCGAGGGGGTTTCGTGCTCTTGAGTCTGCATTCAGTCACTATAGGTATAGACGGGTGCTGACCACTGGATGGGGTTTCCTCGCGCTGGCCGTGCGAAGTCGAGACACAGAGACTGGCTTAAACCCCTGCTGCCAGTCCGACCAGGAAGAGGTCCAGCACCTCATTTGCTGCTTCGGTTGGCGTAGATCGAATTGCGGAGATCATGTCGGGATTTGCGAAGGTGCGGCCGAGTCCGGCGATGACGTGGGCTACAGCTGCGATGTCGACATTGCCAATTTCGCCGATCTCTTGAGCCATCCCCAAAACAGAACTGGTTACCGCGATGAGATAGTTGGTGTGAGCCAAGCCGAGATCGGACCATTCGGCCATGTTTACCGTATCGGTGGCGAAGGCCTGAGTTGTGTTCTCCACCGCCAGGTTGGCTGCTCCGAGATAGGCCCTCAACGCTTCCATCGGTGCCATGTGTGGCTCAATGGCAGCCATTGCTTGGCGACCAGTTTTCCAGAGGTTTCGATCGACGACAACCATGACCAGTTCATCTCTGCTTGGAGCCAGGCTGTAGAGAGTGCGCAGCGAGCAACCGAGACGCGAAGCCAGGTCGGCCATGGTGAGCGATGAAAATCCGTGATGGAAGATCTCACCAAGCTGGTCGAGAATTTCTCGTTGACGGTTGGTAAGGTCAGCCTCGGCATCTCGAGACAAGACGGGTTGTGGCCGTCGCACAGCTTGAAGACGTCGCTCCAGTTCGCTGGCCTTTGCTCGTGACAGCTCAGGTCTGGCCAGTGTCTGGGACGTAGTGGCCGGTGACGAAGTCACTTCCGACGCGCCTCAGACCAGGTCAGACCCTTTTCCAAGTTCGGTTCCCGGTTGAGACCAAGCACCATCTCGCCGATAATGTTTCGTTGCACGGCAAAGGTGCCGCCGCCGAGAGTGAGTGCAGGGGCAAACAGGTAGCCATAGTGCCAAACCGGGTCGATGGCAGCTTGACCCGACCAAGGGACAGTCGCATTCGCCGTTCGGTTGACCTCTGTTGCTCCTCGAGAACCATCAGCGGGTAAGGGTCCCGCTGGCCCAGAACCGGCAAGCATGCCGTTGCTTCCTACCAAGGCCTTGGCTAGTTCCATCACGTGTTGGCCGTGCTCGTCAGCCATGATCTTCTGGATTGAGGCCTCGGGACCTGGCGTTCTACCGGCCAGTTGTGCGCTCAGGGTTCGTAGCCGGTTGAGCCGCAGAACTTCACCTTCGATATAGGTATTGGCTGCCTGCTGACGAAGGATGGGATCATCAATTCCACCGCTAGCTCGAATGAGGTCCATTAGCATCTGCGTTGTAGGACCATGCCCCCATAGCGAACCGGCCGAAGACAAGCTCACCCGTTCATTGGCCAGCGTGACCTTGGTGAGGCGCCAGCCCTCGCCCTCCTCCCCGACCAGCATTGAGGCTGGCAATCGGACGTCGTCGAAGAAGACCTCGTTGAACGAGTGGGCTGTTGTCATGTCGATGATCGGCGACATGGTGAGGCCCGGTAGATCGGTGGGGCAGATGAAGTAGCTGATGCCCTTGTGTTTTGGCGCATCTGGGTTAGTCCGTGCGATCAGGATTCCGAACTGGGAGTGATGGCCGCCGCTGGTCCAAGTCTTGGAGCCATTGATGATGTACTCGTCCCCGTCTCGCACTGCTCGGGTAGCCAGGTTGGCCAGGTCTGAGCCAGCATCGGGTTCAGAAAACATCTGACACCAACGTTCTTCTCCGCTGAAGATCTTGGGCAGGTAGCGGTCCTTCTGTTCCTCGGTCCCAGCGAGGGCGATGGTTGGAGCGGCCCAGCCGATACCGATGTCGTTGGCCGGTTTGCTGATCCCGGCTGCCCGAAGTTCTTCGGCGATGACGATCTGTTCCATCGGGTCGGCATCCAGCCCATAAGGGGCTGGCCAATGGGGGACCACATAGCCAGCTTTGGAAAGCTCACGGCCAGTTGGTATGGGATTGTCCTTGATCCAATCCCGGACCTTGAGGCGTCGAGGATCGTCATCGGCTGGGAAGTCAAAGTCCATGGTCTACACCTCCAGCTGCTTGGCCAGACTCTCGGTTGCTTCGATGAACTCTTCCATCATGTCGTAGACAACCTGGGCTGCTGGCTTGGACTTGTTCATGTCGCCAACGATCTGACCAACAAAGTAGTTGGCCAGTTGTTCTGCGCCCGAGCCCTTCTGGTGGGCAGCCCGGTTGATTCGGACCTGAGCCTTGGCAATGAGTGCGGGCTGGATGGGCATGCCCAACGGCATTGGGGTATCCGGGTTGTCCCACTCCTCAGTCCAAGCGGTCTTGAGTTGGCGGGCCGGCTTGCCGGTAATGGACCGAGAACGAACCGTGTCGCTGGAGGAGGCAGCCAGGAACTTCTCCTTGACCACAGGGTGAGTTTCGGCTTCTTCGGTGGTGAGCCAGACCGAGCCGCACCAAACCCCTTCGGCTCCAAGGGCCATGGCGGCAGCCATCTGGCGGCCTCGACCAATGCCACCCGCCCCTAGCACGGGCACATCGACGGCATCAACGATCTCGGGGATCAGGACCATGGAAGCAATCTCGCCGGTGTGGCCTCCCGCCTCGGTTCCTTGAGCAATGATCACGTCAACTCCAGCCAGCTGATGCCGCTGCGCGTGCTGGGCCTTTCCAGCAAGAGCACCAATGAGTCGCCCCTCTTCCTTGCAGCGCTTGATCATGTGTTCGGGCGGAGGCCCAAGCGCATTGACGATGAAGACCGCACGATGAGCGAGGGCAATGTCGAGTTGGGGTTCGGCCCGATCGTTGGAGAAGATCGCTCCGTTGGCACTGCTGCTGTACCCGCCGGAGGCATCATCATCAGGAAGCTCGGGAACCTCATAGCGGTCCAGAATGTCTTGCAGGAACTCGCGGTGGCCCGGAGGTATCAGAGCCTCAAGCTTTTCCGGGGTGATACCACCTTCTTCGGACCCGGCGTACTTGGCCGGGATGATGAGGTCAACGCCATAGGGTCGGTCGCCGATCTCGTCTTCGATCCAGTCCAGATCAATTTCCAACTGTTCGGGAGTATGGGCCACGGCTCCCAGTACTCCCATGCCGCCGGCCTTGCAGACGGCGGCAACCACGTCTCGACAGTGGCTGAAGGCCAGGATAGGAACGTCAATACCGAACAGTTCGGTGATGCGAGTTTGCATGGAGGTCAGCTTTCGGTTTTGATGGTGGGTAGGAGAGTCTCGGGGATGTCCACCACTCGGGCTCGTAGCCATTCCCCCAGGCTTTTAGCTTGACTGTCGCGTCGGCTGCTGGCAGCCACTCCCTCTTCCAGCAAGCCATGGAGGACAAAGTTGATTGACAAGAGGCCGGGCAAGGAGAAGCGTTCGACCTGGAGTTCTGCGGCCTCGGGCAAGAGCTGTTTGATCTTGGCCACGGTGAAAACCTCATGCATCCAGACGAAGGCCTGTTGGTTACGGGCGAACAATCCGAGGTTGGCGTTGCCACCCTTGTCCCCCGAGCGCGCTCCTAGCACTTCGCCGATCGGGGCCATCCTGGTTGGACCCGTGGGATAACCAACTGTTGGGTCGGGAAGAGGAACGATTGGACTTGTTGCCACCTGATTGCTGGGCTGACCTGCTGGTCGAGACTCGATGGTGGCGGAGGACTTGTCGCCGGACCTGCCCAACAGGGTGACGAACTGGGGAACGAGGTTGGCGGGAATGATGGCTGGGCGATAGACGCCGTATGGTTTGGCTGCGCCGGGGCCACCGCTGGTTCCGTAGAAGCCGGGGATAGTGGCTAGAGCCAGCTCGATCATGGCGTTGGAGACGGCTCGTCCAACCTTGTTCTTGTCTGAGTCTTTGAGGGTGAGTCGCCATTGGCCAACTGCTTCTTCGTTGCTGTTCGGGTCAGACTTCTCGGTTCGCTCAATCCGGGTGATCACACTGTCGAAGTCCTCAGGCGCATACGGGCAGGCGGCCCAGAAAGCCTCATCGACCAGGGCTGCTTTTGCTTGGATGTCTAGGCCGACCAGGGCGACACTGAGGTCCTGTCGGTAGCCGCCCAGTTCATTCATGGCCACCTTCAAGGTTTCGGGCGGTGGCTCTCCTTTGGTGCCAGAAACCAACACCCGGTCTGTGTCAAGTTCCTCGACGGTGATGGTGTCAAACCGGGCGGTGACGTCGGGACCGAGGTAGGCAGGCCCGCCGATTTCATAGAGCAGTTGGGAGGTCACGGTTCCGACCGAAACTACACCACCGGTTTGCTCATGCTTACCAATAATGCTTGAGCCATCAGCGGCGATCTCGGCCCAGGGAAAGCCAGGGTGGATCAGGTCGTCGATCTCGGTGAAGAAGGAATAGTTGCCACCGGTCGCCTGGGTGCCGCATTCGATGATGTGGCCAGCAACCACAGCACCAGCAAGTTGATCCCAATCCTCTCTGCCCCAACCATGATGCCAAGCGGCCGGTCCGCAGACAACGGCGGCATCGGTGACTCGACCGGTGACGACGATGTCGGCTCCCTGCTTGAGGGCTTCGACGATGCCCCAACAGCCCAGGTAGGCATTGGCGCTGATGAAACGGGAGTTCGATTGTGGATCGCTGAGTAGAGGCTCACCGGTTTCGAAGTGCTCGAGGCCGACGCCAGCCGCGGCCAGTTCATCCAATCGTCCAAGCAGGTTGTCGCCAGTGACGTAGGCGATCTTGGGGGCAAGACCCAGCTTGTCGGCCACTTCTGCGATCGCTTCGGCGCAATGATCTGGGTCCAACCCTCCGGCGTTGCTGACCACCTTGATGCCCTTATCCAGACAGGTTCCCATGGTCTGTTCCATCTGGGTCACAAAGGTTCGGGCGTAGCCGCCGCCCGGATGTTTGGCCTGGGTCCGAGCCAGAATGAGCATGGTGAGCTCGGCCAGCCAATCGCCGGTCAGAACATCAATAGGGCCGCCTTCCACCATCTCGACCGCAGCGCTCAGGCGATCTCCGTAGAAGCCGGAGCAGTTGGCAATCCGGATGGGGTCGCTCATGAGGCTTCTTCTGTGTTGGCTTCGTCTGGCCGCATGGTCACCATCACTAAGCCGAGTTCAACCTGTTGACCAATGGCCACCCGCACCTCGTCGATCTGACCTGCGATTGGTGCGGTGATTTGATGTTCCATCTTCATGGCCTCCAGCACCAGCACCACCTGGCCGGCGCTCACCATGTCGCCGGGAGCTACCCGCACCTCAAGGACCGAGCCAGGCATGGGGGCCACCAATCCGCCATCAACGCCCAGGGACTTCTCTTCGCTGTTGGGAGTCGTGAATCTTGGGACAACGGAGAAGGTCAGGGTGGTGGACGGTGTTTGAACATGGAGCTGGTCGGTGGTGCTGTTCGGCTTGGACTTGGTGGCTCTCGTTACCCGTGCGGTGCGCCGAAGGCCATCAAGTTCAACATCGATGGCGTCGGTCCCCCAGCGGTGAACTGTGGCGGTTCGAGCTGGGGACGATGGGCTCTCGCCGATGGTGAAGCTTTCTGGGCGCCCTGTCCGAGTCCGCTGCCGACGGTAGTGAACCTCGATCGTCGCTTCGGTGTGGTCGACCTCTGCGCTGTCCATTTCAATGCTGCCAACCTCAGAGTTGGTGCTGGCCGGGTTAGGAACGGTTGTGTCGGTGCTCGATTGCAGCCGAAGGGTGGTTTGTTCCATGGGAAGGCGGGCATTTCGCCAGCCACTTGGCACCCGGGACAGAACAGTGGCGGTGGCCGCATTGCCTCCCTGGATCCAGAGTGCTCCGGCTATGGCGGCGAACCGAATGTCTTCGTCGCTTGCGGGAGTTGCCGTTGATGGTTGCACCCGCTGGATGAAGTCGGTGGTGGTCGCCCCGGATAGGAAGGCCCCGGTTCGCAGGGTGGCGACCAGGAAGTCTCGATTGGTTATTGCCCCACCCAGGTGGAGTTGCTCCAAACCATGGGACAGCCGGGCGGCAGCTTCGGTACGGGTGTCGGCGTGAGCGATCACCTTGCCCAGCATGGGATCGAATTCGACGCCGACCACCGAACCTTGCTCCACCCCAAAGTCCCAACGAAGTGAGGAATCACCGGATGGTTCAAAGGCATCCAGTTGGCCGGTCGCAGGCAGGAAGTTGTTGGCCGGATCCTCAGCGTAGAGTCGGGCCTCGATGGCATGACCGGAGAATCCGAGGTCGGATTGACCGAAGCTAAGTGGTTCCCCCGCTGCGACACGCAATTGCTCACGCACCAGGTCGACTCCGGTGACGGCCTCGGTTACTGGATGTTCAACTTGGAGTCGGGTATTGACTTCCAAGAAGTAGAACTCGTTGCTGTCATCATCCACTAGGAATTCGACGGTGCCGGTGGAGGAATAGTTGAGGGAGGCGGCCAGCCGTAGCGATGCCATCGCCATGGCCTGACGCAACTCGCTGTCGATGGCGGGGGATGGTGACTCTTCAATGATCTTCTGGTGGCGGCGCTGGATTGAGCATTCCCGTTCGCCCAGATGTACCAGATTGCCGTGGTTGTCTCCCAGAATCTGGATTTCGATGTGGCGCGAGTTGGCGATATAGCGTTCCAAGAATACCCGCTCATCGCCGAACGATTTGAGGGCTTCGCGTTGGGCTGAGGCAACAGCGTCGGCGAGATCTGCCGGCGAGTCGACCACGCGCATGCCCTTGCCTCCACCTCCGGCGACAGCCTTGACCAGGAGGGGATACTCCGTATCGCTTGCTGTGGTGGTGGCCTGGGCAGTCAGATCAAAGGACGGCAGAACCGGCACTTCGGCGGCACGGGCGGCGTCCTTGGCCCGGATCTTGTCCCCCATCTCGGTGATGA
This sequence comes from Actinomycetes bacterium, assembly GCA_024280015.1. Taxonomy (GTDB): domain Bacteria; phylum Actinomycetota; class Acidimicrobiia; order Acidimicrobiales; family SZUA-35; genus JAJRQY01. The sequence continues at coordinate 50,656 of JAJRQY010000138.1, read as the reverse complement.
CTGATGGGGAGGGCCCAACCCAGGTCAAGCCTGCTTCTTGGACGGCTTGAGCGAAGCCAGCGTTCTCGGACAAGAAGCCATAACCCGGATGGATGGCGTCGGCACCGGTTCGTTTGGCGGCAGCAATAATCGCTGACCCGCTGAGGTAGTAATCCGGCAGCCTTACTGCTTGGTCGGCGTCTCGAACAAAGGGAGCGTCGCTGTCGGCATCAACGTAGACAGCGACGCAGTGCATGCCCATGGCATGCGCGGTCGCAAACACTCGGCGGGCGATCTCCCCGCGGTTTGCCACCAGCACTGTCTTGATCGGGGTCGGGATCTGACTCGCTGTCTTGACGCTCACAGTCGGAACACTCCGTATCCGTTGGCTCCCTCAATGGGCGTGTTGCGAACGGCCGAGAGGCAGATTCCCAGGACGGTTCGAGTGTCCCGTGGATCGATGATGCCGTCGTCGCTGATGGCGCCAGTCGCAGCGAGGGCCAGCGAGCCCTTCTCCTGGACCGCCTCCACCATGGCCACAATCTGGGCGTCTTCTTCCTCGTCGAAGTCCAGCCCTTTGCGGGCGGCCTGTCCTCGCCTGACCATGGACATCACCCCGGCGATTTGTTTGGGGCCCATCACCGCAACCTTGGCTGTTGGCCATAGCCAGGTGAAGCGGTTGCCAAAGGCCCGGCCAGACATGCCGTAGGTTCCAGCGCCATAGGAAGATCCGATGATGATGGTCAGGTGGGGGACGGTGGAGTTGGAAACGGCATTGAGCATCTGGGACCCCTTCTTGATGATCCCGGCTTGCTCGAAGTCCTTGCCGACCATGAAGCCGGTGATGTTTTGGAGGAAGAGTAAGGGAACATCGATCTGGTTGCAGAGCTGGATGAATTGAGCACCCTTTTCTGCGGCCTCGGGATGGAGGACCCCGTTGTTTCCGAGGATGCCGATGGGGTAGCCATGAACCCCCGCCCAGCCACAAACCAGGGTTGGCCCATACCTGGATTTGAACTCCTCGAAGCGAGAGCCGTCCACAGTTCGGGCGATGATGTCGCGGATGTCGACGGGGGAGCGGAGGTCCTGACTAACGATGCCCAGAAGTTCCTCCGAATCATGAACCGGTTCATCGGCCAACAGGCTGGGGCCAGGGCCGGGCTTGCGCCAGTTCAGATGGGAGACAACTTCGCGGCACAGGCGAAGAGCATCCATCTCATCTTCGGCGAAGTAGTCGCCGAGACCGGATACCTCGGCGTGCATCTTGGCGCCGCCCAGGGTTTCGTCGTCGGACTCTTCACCAGTGGCCATCTTGACCAGGGGAGGGCCGGCCAGGAAGATCTTTGATTGGTCCTTGACCACGATGTTGTAGTCGGACAGGCCGGGTTGATAGGCGCCGCCAGCAGTGGAGGATCCGAACACGACGCAAACCAGGGGGATGTCCATCTTGGACAGTTCGATCATCTCGTAAAAGAAACGACCACTCTCAGCGAAGTGGCTGGTGTTAGCCCGGCGGCTGCCGTCACCAGCTTGTACTCGTAAATCGGCTCCCGCTGACTCGACGAAGCTGACATAGGGCATGTGGTTGTCACGGGCGATCTCGAGGGCCCGGTTCCACTTCTTTTGGACGTAGGGGGTGAGGGCGCCGCCCAGGACAGACGGATCATTGGCCAGGATCACACACTCGGTGCCAGCGATGATGCCGATACCAAGCACAATTCCGCCGCCGATGGTGTAGTCCGAGTCGTATCCGGCCAGGGCACTGATTTCGAGGAAGGGGGTGTCGGGGTCCAGTACGTTGGCGATTCGTTCGCGTACGGGCATCTTGCCTCGTGATCGCATCCGGTCCATGGATTTCTGGCCGCCACCAGCTTCGGCCTCGTCCAACAGTTCGTCGATGACCGCCAGCTGGTCCAGCATGTCTTGCCGATTCTTGGCGAAGGCCTCTGAGCCCGTGTCGAGGCGGGATGGAAGCGGTGGAGCCAGCAGGGTTCGATCCATGCCCGGACACTAGGTGGGGTAATTCCATCGTGTCAATATTACCGTATCCCAAAACCCGACCTGGCACCGGTCAGGTGTCGCATATGGGTCGCTGCCGGTGCCAGGTCGCAGGGAGAGGGGGGTGATGGTGCGTTGATTGGCAAGGAGGGTTCTAGGCTTGCCGTTCATGTCGGCTACGACGACCGCAACACCGGGTTCTCGCCTGAGTGACGATCTCTATTCGCTTTATCTGGCTGGCCTCGGTTGGCTCCTTCTGCCGTTCTACGGCGACCGAATGGCCGACGTCTTACCCAGCGACTTCGTCAGTATCGAGCCCGGTGTTGACATTGCCGTCGTCGTTCTCGCCCTGACCGCCATCTGGTCTGGATTCCGTGGTGGGCCACTCATGGTTTCTCGGGCTGGAGTCCTGCACGAGCTAGCGTCGGGCGCGTCAAGACGACAGATGCTCTACCCGCGCTTCCTTCGACAGATGGTGGCTCGGGCCGCCATTGCTGCCATTGGTGGCACGGTCTTTCTGGCCCTAACTACTCCGGGTGAATTTGAAGTCAGCTCGTCCATAACCATCTCGGTGATCGCCCTCCTTGCCGCTTCTCTGGCGGTGAGCCAGTCGATGATCTGGCATATCGTGTTTTCAGCCGATAGCGAGCAATCGCCGCAGGGTCGAACCCCCTGGTTTGTTGCCGCTTCCCTGGTTGCGCCTCTTGTCCTGATCCTGGTGCTTGCTACCAACGGGAGCTTCTTCGGGGGTTCGGGCTTGCTCGCTCTGCTTGTGGCAGCCCTGTTCTCTGTTGCCGTTGCCATCGCTGGTTTGGACTGGGTGCCGATCGAGCGACTCTGGTCACGGGCCCGGGCCCTAGAGACCATGCGCTCATCCATGCAGACCGTTGATTTTCAGCAGATGCTGCTGGACATGCGAAAGGTCACCGACAGGCCACGGGTCGTTGGACGACCTCTTGCCCGTTCATGGATGCCGACACCACTGTGGCGCCAGGTCACTGCCCTGCAGCATGGATTGGCGGGCCAGCTGACACGACTTGGTCTGGCTGCTGCTGCCATTGCTGCCATGCTCATCTATTCTGATCCGCGCCACGGAGTGGTCGCTCTTGCTCTCGCAGGCTGTATTGCCATGATCGGCTTTGACCTTGCTGTTCCCATTGCCGCTACCGCAGATCAGCTGCCGTTCCTCGTGCACTACCGCCACGGCTCGGCCCGTGTTTTGCAGGGGCAAACCTTTACCGCGGTCGTTGTCGCCATGAGTATCGGCTTGGCCCTGACCGCAAGCTTGTGGGCGGAATCCTCGGACCTGGCAACGGGGGCTTTGCTGCTCTTCCTGGTCGGGACCTTGGCTGCGCTCATGCAGGCCAGGATTGGCTCACCCGACGTGTCCAGGTGGGCCTCAACCTTTGGCCCCAACTCGTTGGGACCGCTACTCTGGGCCCGGGCCCTCAGTGGTCCACTCGCACTCTTGGCGGCCACGGTTGCGATTTCCCATCAGTACTTTCGGCCGGACGAGTTCGCTACGACCTGGGGCAACCTGACGATGGTGGTTGCCTTCAGTCTTGCCGTCGTCACCATGCAGCCATTGGAGAAGTCACTGCGATGATTCGGGTGAAGAAGTTGAAGAAGGCCTACGGTCGGGTGACTGTCTTGCAGGTCGATGAGTGGCGTCTAAGACCAGGGTCGAACGCCGTCCTGGTCGGACACAATGGAGCAGGAAAGACAACCCTGCTAACCCTCCTTGCTGGCCTTGCCCGGCCAACCAGTGGGGCAATCCTGATTGATGATTCCGCAGTTGGTTTGCGGCCTGCCCGCGAGGCAACCACCTTCGTTCCCGATCAGCCAGCGCTCTTTGATGACCTCACCGTCCAAGAACAGATGCTCTATGTTGCCAAACTCAATGGAGAGTCTGAGCCAACGGGTTTCTCTCTCGAACTGGCCGAACGATTGGACGCTGAGGCCCTGCTGACTCGCTTTCCTCAGGCCATGTCCAAGGGCCAGCGCCAGAAGGCTGGCCTGTTGGTTGGGACGGCACGGCCGTTCAAGGTGCTGTTGTTGGACGAGCCAACAACCGGGCTTGATGCAACCTCGCGACTGGCCCTGATCGACACCCTCAGCGAGTTCGCCGAAAATGGCGGAGTTGTTTTGTCCAGTACGCATGATCCAGAACTGATTGAGCGCGCGACTGAGGTTGTGGAGATTGCAGCGGGCGAGCTCGTCTGATGGCGAACTCCATCGTCACCCTCACCCTCAATCCGGCCCTGGACATTTCCAGTTCAGCCGACATTGTCATTCCCAACCACAAGCTGCGTTGCTCGACCCCAATCTATGAACCAGGAGGCGGTGGCATCAATGTCGCCCGAGTGGTGCGACGATTGGGTGAAGAAGTGTTGGCCGTGGTTCCTCTAGGTGGGGGAGCGGGCCATCGAGTCGAGAGCCTGCTGGAAGATGAAGGCATCCCGCTGCGGGCCGTTGCGATCGAGGCCGAGACCCGTGAGAGCATCACCATTGGTGTCGATGCGACCGAGGACCAGTTTCGATTCGTCTTTCCCGGCCCATCGTTGAGCCAGTCCGAGCTCAAAACCTGCGAACAAGCATTGGTCGATGAGGCAAAGACTGCCTCATGCGTGATCATCTCGGGCAGTTTGCCAAGCGGAGTTCCGGCCCAAGCGCTGGCTTCGCTGGTGGAGGCGGTGGCTCCAGCCTCGGTCATCATTGACACTTCGGGTGAAGCCCTCTTGGAAGCGTTGCAGTCCGGGGCGTACTTGGTCAAGCCGAGTGCTCGCGAGCTGGCTGGAATCGTCGGGCGAGATTTGCCAACCGAGATTGAGGTCATTGCGGCGGCGAAGTCCGTTTTGAAAGACTCCCGAGTTGAGAATCTGGTTGTTTCGATCGGTGCTGGAGGCGCAATCGCATTAGGTGAGGATGGCTCGGTGCGAAGGTTGCGGGCTCCTACGGTACGAGTGGCAAGTGCGGTGGGGGCAGGTGATTCAATGGTCGCTGGCATTGCTGTTGGCCTGGCCAGGGGACTGTCGTTGTCTGAAGCGCTGCGGCTTGGAATCGCCGCCGGTACTGCCACCGTTCTGACCAGTGGCACGAACCTCTGTGACCCTGAAGCAGTGGAGTCGCTGCTGCCCTTGGTCGTCGTCGATCAGAGTTGATTCAGGGCTTAGTCCTCTTCTGCGGCAGTGAGCGAAGGAGTGAGATTGAGGCATGACTATCGATCGAAGTTCCACTGTTGTGAAGGATTACCTGACAGCCGATCTGATCACGATCAATCCCGATGATTCGGTGAGTCGGGCCAGAGACCTGATGCTTGGCTTAGGGTTCCATGGACTACCAGTTGTAGACGGTAACAATGTCGTTGGTATCGTGACCTCGGCCGACCTGGTGGAGGAATGGCCCCTGGGTGAACCAGTGGCCACGATCATGAGTCGAGCGGTTCGACTGGTCGATGCTGACGCCCCCGTGACCGTTGCCGCGGAACTGATGCGCAACGAATCGATTCACCACCTGGTGGTGATGGATGAGAACGGCATTGCCGGGATCTTGACCAGCTTTGATCTGCTGGCAGCCCTCGTTGATTAGGTCGCCAGAGGTCCTCGGTCGGAGATGACCGATCCGCAGCCCAGCGATCAAACTTGGCTGGCTGCGGACCGTTCCGGTGAGATCGGGTTCTAGGGAGTTGGCCGCATCACCATGACAGGGCACTTGGCGTGTCGGACGACATTGCTGGTGACACTGCCGGTCGCCACTCTGGACAGGCCGGTGGCGCCGTGGGTGGCCATGGCCATGATCTTGACCCCCGAGGAGTCAAGCCGCTCCAGCAGAACCTTGGCTGGCTTCTTGCCGTGCAAGACCTCAAAGTTGACGATCTTGCCGAGCTCCTTTTGGGCTGATCGAGCCTGACGCTCGACCTGGACTGATTCACCCATCGTGCTGCCCCGAGATGGCTCGAGCACGGTGACAAATTCCAGTGGGCTGCCGAACTCACGGGCCCACCAAACTGCGGGGGCAATAATGGTTTCAGATGTACGGCTTCCGTCAATGGCGACCACCAGATGGCCGTCGGGTTCGAAGGCGTCGGTATCACAGTCGGGGCCGACCAAGAGGATGGGGGTCTTGACGTGCTGGAGCATGCTGCTGGCCACACTTCCGGCCAAGGCTTCTGAGCGGCTTCGCCCATGAGTCGTCATGCAGACAAGGACCTTGTCCAGGCCATCGATGATGGTCTGCAATTCCAGATCGATACTCTCCCGTGGGGTCACGATGGATACTTCAGTGTCGATCCCGACAGTGTTGGCTACTGCGACTTGGTCCTCGATCCGGATTCGGCGAGAGTCGACTTCGTTCTCTGAGGCGAAGCTGATGACGTTGAGCTTGGCATTGCTGGACCGGCAGATCTTGGCGGCAATGGGCAGAGCCGTGGCCGAAAGATCAGATCCGTCAAGGGGAACAACGATTTCTTTGAACATGTTGGGTCCTTTCTGCGGAATGGCGAATGGCCACTCCTTACCTTCACCCTTGCCAGCATTTGGGCGGCTTGAAAGGGCCCAAGGTCATATCGTTCGGACCCTAATGATATGAATTGTCTCTGCGACGAACCCAGAAATGGGGCGATTCGGTAGGGAATTCCAGCGGCCGTAGCCCAGAACACGCCTATTGGTTCGAACTGTCAAGCACTGATTGGAAGAGCCGCTGGCGTGTTTGTGGGTCGAGTTCTTCCTGGCCGTGCTCAGCAGCTGTGGCAACCACAGCTTTGGTTTCGGCCAGAACGGTTTCGCAATGCTGGCACGTTGCCAGGTGTTCGACGGCAGCTTTCTCTTCTTGAGGGGAGAGCTCACCCTCAAGGAACTCAGTCAGGTTGGCTTCGAGTTCGTGGCAGTCCATTGGGTTCCTCAGATCATTGTTGGCTGGAGACGGTGCCGGTCAGATCAGACCGGCTAGCTCGGTTCGTAGTTGTTCGCGAGCTCGAGTGACCCGCATCTTGGCTGCTGATTGCCCGATGTCGAGTACGGAGGCAACTTCGCGCATGGGCAGACCTTCGACGTCGCGCAGTACCACCGCTATCCGGAGGTTCTGGGGGAGGTGATCGATGGCTGTCTGGATGGTGAGTCGCAGGTCTTTCTGCAGGGTTGGCTCGGCGGTCGCATCATCGGAAGTGAAACGATCGGGCAGGTCTGCTGGGTCGGTTGGTTCGTCTTTTCGGCGACGCAGGATGTTGAGAGCCTGGCGGTAGGCAATTTGGAGTAGCCAGCTTCTGGCCTTCGATTTGTCTTGTAGCTGGTCCAGTTTCAAGTAGACCTGAATGAACGTTGACTGGACCACATCTTCGGCGTCAGCTCGGTTCCAGACAATCCGATAGGCGACATTAAAGGCTGCATCCGCATTGTCTTCGAACAGGCTGGTGATCTGGTTCAGCCGGGAGTTTGCCGCAGCCAGGTCGACGGTGTTCCTCTCGGTCATGGGGAGCATTCTTACAGGCTTCGCCCCATTGGGGTGGGTGGCTTGGGCTTTTGGGCAGAACATAGTTAGTAGGATTGTTGTACGTTGCTCATCGTTTTTCGACTGGCTACGACGACGGGTGCAGCCATCTTGATCCCCTCATCGTTGGCCTGGACCCAGTACTGATTGACCGCATTTGCGGCCGACCACTTTAGGAGACCTCGGCCAAAGCCGTCGGTGGCACGGCCGGTTGACTAGCTGCCCCGTCTAGTGTCCACCCAACTACGAACTTGAGCGAACGCTCAAAATCGTATATCATTTGAGGATGAGGCAGCCCAGATGAAGAGTCAGCGACTGGTGCTGTTGCCTGCGTTCTTGATCCTGGTTGCTGGCGTGGCCGTCTCGGTGTTTCACTACTACGCCGGGGAGCCCGGCGGGCCCGATGGGTGGATGCCTTCGGCGGGATTTGGGGCACCCTTTGTTGGGGCTGGTGTACTCACTCTTGTTGGCGTCCATCGGTCATGGCCAGAACTCGTTTTCGTCGCGGTCCTTGCGTTGGGCCCGATGAGCATCGTCTCCATCGCCTTGTTCCCGTTCCTGATTCTGGGAGCGGCCGCGCTCACCCTTCTCTTTTCCGATCAGAAGAGCTTGGATCCTCTTGCCCTTGTGGCCCCTGCCATCCTCGCACTTGCCCTGGTTGGGGTGTTCTTTCTTGGCATCTATGTCGAGGATCTTCTGCCTTGGATTAGTATCGGGATTGTTGGGGGTGCAGTTCTCATTGGGCTCGTGTGGCCAGCCGTGGACAAAGACGTTGTTGGGCTGAAGCGAGTTTGATCTTGGTTGCTCAGCTCACCGAAGTTTCTTGCCCAATGCGTGTCTTGGCCCATTTGCGAATGAGCTTGCTGGCCCAGGCATAGTGGCTGGCCGAGGCCGAGATGGTGTAACTGGCGACTGATGTTGTCCCCGTCCAGCCATAACGTTTCTTGGTGAACAGGTCATCATTGCTGTACGACTTGATCACATCCAGAACCTTCTGGTGAGATACCCGCACCCTCTCATTGACGTTCGTCCAACTGTCGTTCTTGGTGCGCTCATAGATCGCCAGATTGAGTGCCGGGGTTTCGCCCCAGCTGTAGCCACTCGCTGGCATCGCCGCCGGTTCTCCGGCAGAGCCTGCCTTCTCCCAACCGAGATACATCTCGTGCCAGGCATCGAGGTGGGCCAGCAGGTCCTTGACTGACCAGTCTTCGCACGCACCAGATTGTTCCCGATCCGTTGGCTCGATCAGATCAATGGCCTTCCAGAGCTTGGCGAACTCATGTTCTGCTGCGGCGAGTAGTTCGTCCTTGTTCGTTGGGCGTGCCATGCCATCATCTTGGATGGTTCCAGTCGCCTCCGTCAGGGGCGAAGGTCAGGCAATCAGCACTGAGTCATGGCTCCGCTGGCCTGATCTATGGGTTGGAGCTATCGGTTTTCAGCCCGGAGGAATGAGCGCAGGATGGTGAGGAAATCTTGACGGGTGAAGCGGTCTGGATCGATGAGATTCTGCAAGGCGAGACCTTCGATCTGGGCAATGATTGCGGCACCCGGCAGTTCTTCGAATTCGTTGTGAAGGCGATCTCGATCCAGGAGAGCTTGCAATGGTGTTCGAACCTCCGGATTCTCCAGAGACTTCAACACCAGGTTGTAGAAGACGCGGTTGAGTTCTCGATCAAGGATGAACTGGTCAACAATGAAATCTAAGACGACGATGGAGCGGTCAGTCGATGGTGGCTGGTCATCGAGATGTTCATCCAGCAAGGATTCGTACTGGGTCAGAATTGAGGTCGACAGGACACTATAAATCTCGTCCTTGTCAGTGAAGTAGTGATGGATGATGCCGGGAGCAACCTCGGCCTGCTCGGCAATGTGTTTGATGGTTACCTGGCCAAAGTCGGATCTGGACAAGCATGTGTAGAGGGCCCAAACAATCTGTTCCCGACGGGCACTGGCGATAGATGGGCGGCCCATCAGATCTTGATCATTGGCATGGGGTTCAAGGGGTGACGGGCAGCCTATTTCGCCGCGACGACAACGAGCCCGCGGCGAAAGCCGTGGGATGGATAGCGCTTGAGGAGTGACCGGTACGCAGCACGACTGGTGTTCGGACAAGTGACTATCCCGAGGGAGACGTCGGTCAGATCAGCCCGTCGGAAGGCTTCGACCAAGGGGTTGTCGTGAATGGCTCGCCGCTGACGATGATGCTCGTGAATGATGGCCCGGACTAGATCGGCGTCCGCTGGCTGGTCATGGCTAATGTCCCGCAGGTGGTGAGTTGCCCGCTCAATGGACGACGGAAGATAGTCGAAGGTTCCGTCCATCCAGATTCCGGCGTCATGAAAGAAGGCGGCAATACCCAACAGTGTTGCTGATGATGAATCCAGTGGAACCTGTTTGGCTGCTAGCTCAATGACCCGGCAAACGTGGCCGCGATAACCCGCAAGACTCGGCCCAAACTCCGCTTGATATCGCTCAAACAGAGCGTCGGCGACCTCGAGTACTTCGTGCGTCGCTTCGTTGGTTTCGCCCACTCCCGAAGCCTAGAGGGTTTATTGGTTTGCTAACCAATCATTGGGCTATGGGCTATGAGCTGACAAGGTCGAAACCTTCGTCCTTCCAGCCCTCGATACCACCGATCATCTTCTTGATCGGTCGGCCGAGACGAGAAAGACGGACGGCGGCCTTGTCGGCCCCATTGCAGTGAGGGCCCGCGCAATACACGACAAAGACGGTGGTGTCTGGATAGCTGGCCAGGCTCTCTTCGTTCATGTCCAGATGGGGGAAGTGTGTAGCCCCCGACACATGGCCTGCATCAAAGCCGCCCTTGCCCCGAACATCCAACAAGGTGAAGTCGACTGGACCGGCCGCCAACGACTCATGGACATCCCAACAGTCGGTCTCTAGTGCGAGTAGCCCAGCAAAGTGGGCCAGCGCGGCCTCCGACTTCGCTGGTGGGGTATCGGTGACGAGGGTGGTCGTGCTGGTTGCGGCGGTCATTGGACGGGTCCTCCGTTGGCTGGCTTCGTGGCTGCTTGCATGTCTTGTGCTGTGAGTCTTCTGGACAGTCTCATCAGCTCGGGCAAACAGCACAAGCGGCAGCAATGACATAGGTCATCAAGATTCAGCCAATCGCGGGAACCAACTAGCCGTGCCGTCTCCGCACAAGTTCAAGATGCCCGTTGTGCTCTCGTCTTTCTTTGTCAGTTTAGCTAAACCTAGCTAAACTACTTTCATGAGCACCCATCTGGTGAACACACATGAAGCAAAGAGTCGACTCTCGGAGCTGATCCGAGAAGTCGAAGCTGGCGGTGACGTGATTGTGGCGCGCAATGGCCAGCCAGTAGCAAAACTGATTCCCTGGCCTCCAAAGAAGGCTGAACGAGTACCAGGCACCTGGGCGGGTTTGGTGACGCTGGACGATGACATTGTTGCCTCCGACGATGACGTCAATGCGTTGTTCAAAGAGTCAGAAGAGTCACCGGAGTCATCGGAGGGAGAGCTTTGAGACTCTTGCTCGACAGCCACATCGCCCTTTGGTGGTTGGCTGCACACCCATCGCTTGGCTCAGAAACCAGAATGTCCATCGGTTCGGCCGATGAGGTGTTCTTTTCCTCGGTCACACCATGGGAACTGGGAATCAAGAAGGCACTCGGCAAGATTTCCTACCCCGACGACCTGGTTCAGGCTCTGGGCGCCTCGGGCTTTGTCGGTCTAGAAATCAAGCCAGAGCATGCCGTGATGGCTCCTCGATTGCCGCTCCATCATCGTGATCCGTTCGATCGGATGCTCGTTGCTCAAGCCTTGCTCGAGTCTCTTGTTCTGGTCACGGCTGACCGCCAGCTTGGTCAATACGATGTGAAACTGCTCGACGCCAAGAAGTGAATCTGTCAGGCATGAAACCGCAAGACAGCGAAGCGGTCGACAACTAGGTTGGTTTCATGATCAAGGTAGAGGTGGCCAGATCGATTGACCTGGAAGCGTTCATTGGGTCGGTGGCGGGCCTATTCGAGGAAGACGCCGGGCAGCGCGATGAATACTCCGACCCGACCTGGCCAAGCCGCGAAGGTCTCGACTATTACCAGCCAATGGTGGAGGATCCAGACTGCCTGCTCCTTGTTGCTCGGGACGATGAGACGGTTCTTGGTCATCTGGTTGGGCTGGTAAGCGAGCCGACTCCGACCCGTCTTGACGTACGGTTCGCCACCTTGCAAAGCATCTGGGTCAAACCCGATGTCAGAAGCACAGGAATTGGCCAGATGCTGACTGAACGCTTCTTTGCGTGGGGACGTGATCATGGCTGTGTGCAAGCCGTCGTGACCGCTTATGTCGATAATGTTGATGCACAGCGGTTCTACCAACGGCACGGTTTCGCGGAGAAGAGTCTCACGTCGGTGTGTGATCTTCGCCAAGGCAGAGCGGTAGTCAGATAGCGGTAGTCACTCAACAGAACTGCTCCAAAGGGCTGACCAGTGGCCGGAGTTCGACCGGATGTGAGCCTGCAGCCAGAATGCGGACAGAGATGAACCGTGGTAGACCAAGCCAGTAAGTACTCCCGAAAGGCAAACCATGAACACTCATCCGACTCTCAAGGCGTTCGATTTCCAAGGATGGGTTGAAGCTAACCGAGACCAGCTGAAGCCACCGGTGAACAATAAGTTGCTCCACGAAGACTCGGGCATGATTGTGATGGTCGTTGGTGGCCCAAACACCCGGGTCGACTTTCATGATGACCCAGTGGAAGAATGGTTTTACCAGGTCAAGGGCGACATGGTCCTCAAGATCGCTGACAATGGCGTGATCTACGATGTTCCGATCCGAGAAGGCGAGGTCTTCTTCTTGCCGGCTCACACCATTCACGCCCCACAACGACCTCAAGAAGATTCCATCGGGATTGTGGTTGAATCGCCCCGAATGGCAGGCATGAAGGAGGGATTTGAGTGGTATTGCTTCAAGTGCGGAGACCGAGTGCACCGTGTCGAGATTGCCTTGGGACCATCCAGCAATATTGTCGAAGCACTACCGGTGATTTATGACCAGTTTCACGAAGACCCAGCGGCCCGAACTTGCGGAAGTTGCGGCGAGTTGCATCCTGGCAAGGGAAAGCCCCCGGAGGGATGGGTCACGATCTGAGTTGCGCCTTTCTGGTTCTAGACTGAAGCAATGACACCGGTCGAGCCAAGTGGTCAACTACGAATCAAGATGTTCAAGCAGGAAGTTGATCGTCTCTATGACTCGGGCGTCACCCACCCAGTGGCAGCAGTGGTCTCGATGACTGCTCGCAGCGATGCGGGCTTCGATGTGGCTCACTATTCTCAGGAGATCAGTGTCTCGGTAGAAGAGATCGAGGCCATCGAACGAGGAGAGGTCGAACTTGGTGCCACTCTCGGACGTTTGGGAGAGGGCCTCCCCCTCGACATCGACGAACTGCTGACTTCGATCTTTACCCGCTAGGCGTCAACCCCCTGTCGGCGGAGGAACAAACACCGGGGGGAGCAAGGGGCTTTGTTGGGGGGTGACTGTGCGGGGTATCCGGCTGGTAACGAGGTAGGCGGCCGCGGCCACGGCGAGGGTAGCGAGGGCGCTTAGGGCTGCCGTTGTTTCAAAGGTGCCGAGGTTGGCTGCCTTCCAAACAAGAGCAGGGACTGCTGCGAGCAGGGCCAACAGAGGTGGAGCAATGAGCGCCCAGGCCAGGGCGGGACCGGCGCCAACCTTGGGGTGTCGAATCGCCAGTACCGCGAAGAATCCGCAGAGCCCAGCCAGCAACATTGCTAGCAATTCAAACATTGGCAGACCCGGGTCAGCCACCGCGACGCCAAATCCAAGAGAGACCACCGCAGCCGCCACCACGGGAATCCATAGCCATAGGATTCTTGGTTTGAACATCTCCAGACCGAGAGCAATGGCGACGTAGATAACGATGCTGGCTAGGAAGAGATGGATCACGAAGGGAAGGGTCAACGGCCGGAATGTGCTGTCAGGGTTAGTCCAAACTCCTTCAGCAGATCTGGTCACCAGGGTTGAGTCGCCGACTACAACGATCAGGTCATCGTCGTCGGTGACCTCAAGGTCACGTGGCGCAAGTGGGTTGATGAAGTTGGGGGCTTCGTTTCGTGCCCCCACAAGGGTTGCGTAGGAATCGGGGGTGATCTTCCAGATCGTGGACCAGTTGTCGCCCCCGTCAAGTGTCTCTTGAATGGTCCCTGATGAGCTGATCTGGAAACAGTGTTTGGGCTCGTTGCCAGAGCAGTCGCTGTCCTTCGGTTCCCGGCTTGCAAATGCTTCCTTCGAGACCGTCACGGTTTCTGAGGTCGCAACCAGCCTCGCTTCGACGTCTGGCAAGGTGGGGCTCTCTGAGAAGTCGAACAGATTGCTATCTCGAACGGAAACAACCTGTCCATTTTCGGTAACTCCGAGGCTGACGGGATCGGGATGGAGCTGGCTGGTGGCTGTGCAGGCGAGAACCGTGGTCAGAAAGAGGGCATTCTTGGCCCAAAGACGAAGTGGGACCGGTTTGAAACGAAGGCTGGCTGGGACGACCAGAAGCAAGGTGAGAGCGATCAGGTCACTCGGGTCGGTAACAATACTGTTGGACCAGGGGAGGACGAGGTCGAGTCCGCCAACAATGGTGTCGGTGATGGCTGGAATTGTCTTGGCCAGGCTGAAGATGATGGCAATGGGGATCAGAGCCAGACGCTCGCTGCGCTGATGCTTTCTGGCCAAGCTCACAGCAAGGAAGCTGACCACGAAGAGTCCAGCGAAGTCACTGAGCTTGCCCGTGATGGTGTTGCCATACTGGGACTTCAGGAATTGGTCGTTGACGATGAGTAAGGCCAATGATCCCAGAAAGAATGGGTTACCCAGAGTTGATTGGTTTCGGTCCGGAGCCATTGCGCAGAAACGTATACCAACAAGGTCCATGACCGAGTCATTCACCCAGAATGGCTCGGGGACTGGATGGCCGCGAGTCAGCCTGAAGGAATGGGTGAGCGAGGTCATTGTTGTCAATCAGGATGCCGGCGCGATCAGCTGGGCTCACAAGATCAAGGTAGTAGCGCATCCCCGATTGGTAGCGTTCGAAGCGCTCGGCCCATTCCATCGTGTGAAAGACAGCATGTTCTGAATCATCCGGCAGGTTGTCCAGAACAAGGCCGAGGCGTTGCAGGCCCACGCGGTCTTGGCCATCGAGGAACAAGGTGAGATCCCAATAGTCAGCGAGTTCGGGGCGTTGCAGGAAGATGCCATCGATGATGAGCACGTCAGTGCTGGCCACGATCAGGGGCTGCGATTCGATTGGTGCATCTGTCGGCTCGTCGAAGACGGCCGTGCGGTAGGACGAACCAGTCCCAGCGGTGAATGGGTCCAGCAGCTCGGTTCGCAGCGAATCCAGATTGTGTGAATCCAGGTAGAAGCCAACGGGCGAGCTTCGGCCACGCTGCCAACGAATCTCACGAGGATTGTGGAACGAATCGATTGTGGCCCGGATGACACTCAGCCCAGACGTCACAGCAAGGACTCCCGCCACCTCGTTAGCGAAAGTCGTCTTGCCAGATCCATCAATCCCATCAATTGCGACGAGAAGAGGCTCGTCTGGTCTTTTCTCAGACTGAATCAGGGCCACCACCTTGTCGATGACGCCAGTCCGTTCGGCGGTAGTGATTGGATCCGGATTGCCATCAAGACCGGCTGACATCAGAAACCTCGCATGTCGTGGTGAAGCACCTCAGCGACAGGCATCATTTTTGTACAAGACAAGGTGTCCTTCTTGTGGTGAAGTCCAGTCATGACATGGAAACTAGCGGTAGCTGTCCGAGACGACCTTGCCATCTGGCAGAAGCTGAACGTCACTGGCTTTGTCACCAGTGGTTTTGCCTCGGCCGAACCACACGTGCTTGGAGAGTCCTACATTGACGCCTCAGGTCAGGAGTACCCGCCGATTCTTGGCCTCCCGCTGCGCGTCTTCGTCGGGGATGCTGTCGCCCTGCGGCGAGCGTTTGATCGGGGCCTCGGGCGTGAAGCGTTGGTCAGCGTCTACACCGATGACATGTTCTCGACCATGAACGATGACGACAACCGGGCCGCCGTGCTTGCGGTGGCAACAACGGATCTGGTGCTGGCTGGCTTTGCCGTAGCAGGAGAAGCCAAGCAGGTGGACAAGGTCTTCGACAAGCTCAAACTTCATCCCTAGTCTCAGTCGGATCGCACCGGCCAATCAGAGTTCGTGACCAACAGTGCTGTCGACATTGACGGGTGAAGCAGTTTCCATTGTTCAACCGTGACACGGATCGACACGAGCGTCTTGTACGTTGATGATGTGGAGGATCGGCTACCAGATAATTGTCATGTGCAGGCCTGGCGACCCAAGGTCGAAGGCATCGCCGAAGTTTTTCATGCCCAACTATCTGACTACTCCTACCCGGCCCACTGCCACGACACCTGGACGGTATTGATCGTCGATCAGGGTGCGATCCGCTATGACTTGGACAGTCGGCAATGTGGTGCGCTTGGGGAAGCTGTCGCCATCCTCCCGCCGGGAGTGATTCACAACGGCAGACGGGCACCCGGGGCCCCAGGATTCAAGAAACGGGTCCTGTATCTGGATGAATCGTTTCTAGATCTGGACATGGTTGGGGCCGCCGTTGACAATACCAACATCTTCGATGCAGACCTACGCCGGACCTTGGTTGGGCTTCACGACTCCATGCTGAACGGTGAGGACAAGTTGGATGGTGAGTGGCGGCTAGCCCTGATCCAAGACCGCCTGAGTTGTCATCTCCGTCGGGTGAATGAGCAAGAACGGGAGCCCGAACGTGGCGTTGCCTTGCAACTACGCCAACTTTTGGACGAAAATGTGGTTCATGCAGTGAGTCTGTCTGAGGCCGCCTCTGTTCTGGAGCGCTCCAAGGCGCATCTCATTCGCAGTTTTTCAGCCACCTTTGGTGTCAGCCCCCATGCCTACGTCGTTGGCCGTCGGATTGAGTCGGCCAGGCCCATGTTGTTGGCTGGTCGGCCGGTGGCGGAGGTTGCTGCCGTTACCGGCTTTTGTGATCAGGCCCACTTCACTCGTCACTTCAAGCGATACACGTCGGTCACTCCCGGGCTCTATGCCACCAGCCATGGCTGACATCGAAGTGGCCGCAGAAGAATCGGCTTTCCAGAAACGGTCAGGGTCGTAACGGTTTGATGGTGGAGCCGACCTCCAGTCCGAGCTTCTCGGCCGCGCTTCTGAAGCACTGCAGAAAGACCGCATCAAAAGAGTCGGATCCTCGTCCGTTGTAGGAGATCGAGTCGACGTGAAGTACTCCGTCGTCAATTCGCGTTTCCATCTTCTTCACAACGACACCACCGTTGCCTTGCATGCAGCTGGTGATTTCTCGCTTGGCGTCCTCTGTAGCGCTGCCGGAGCTACAGCTGCCGGCAATGCCGAGCAACAGAGTTGCCAGACCAAGCGCGACTATCCGATGGATGGCTGTTGGGTGGAACGGAACTTCTGCCATGCCCCGGACACGGTACATCCAGAGCGCACCTGGGAGAAGTCGGTCGGACCTAGGTCAGGAATTCATGGCCGAAATCGCCTCACTAGCGAAGTCCACCCACTTTTCCTCATGGTCGCTGGTCACCACGACCCAGGCCTTCATCGGACGTCCCTTGCCTGAGGGATCGAACAAGACCGAGCCTGCTAGCGCCAGCGCCTCGCCGTGGGCATCACCCTCCAGCTTGAAGACAGCCCCACCATCAAAAGAACCGATAACCGCCTTGCCCCTCGCTTTGAGGCAGGGCATGCCAAACAGAGAGCCGGACTCGATGTCGGCAAACTCGTTCTGTACGGATTCGGCCAACGTTTCGTACTGGGCAGAGGTGACCTTCTTGGGATTCGCCATGACTGCAACCTAGCAGTCTCACTCGGGTCGATTGAACGAACAACCTGTGTAGACAAAAAGTAGACTGAACTGAACGAATCCACTAGAATATCGGTATGGCCACCACGACGATTCGAGTTGATACGGAGACCCACGCCCGCCTTCTGGAACTAAGTCGAGCGAGTGGAAACTCGATCCTTGAAACGGTCAGCGACGCCGCTGAAGCACTACGCCGACAACGCTTTGCCCGTCAGGTAACAGTTGAGATGACCGAGCTTCGCCAGGATCCAGAAGCATGGAAGGAGTATGTGGGTGATGCTGAAGCGACCTCGGTAGCTGATGGCATTGGTTGATGATCTGTGGCTGGTTGACTTCGGTGACCCTTACCCGGGAGAGCCAGCATTCCATCGGCCCGCACTGGTAGTCGGCCCGCCCGATACCTTCGGACCAGATTTTCCGTTCGTGGTTCTTGTACCACTCACTACCACAGCTCGGGGGCTTTCACTTCATGTGGAGATCGAAGCGTCACCAGAGACGGGGCTGGACGAGACCAGCTTTGTTCAGTGCGAGCTGATTCGATCGGTTAACGCCATGCGCCTCATCCATCAGCTTGGTGTCATTAGCCCTGGCCAATCCCAACAAGTGGAAATGGTCCTACGAACTCTTCTGAACCATTGACCCAGCCCGATCGGACTGTCGCATCTCCAGACCATGACCAGCTAGGTTCACACGGTGACTAGCCAAACCCCCAGACCCCGAATCATTCTTGACTGTGACCCCGGCTTGGATGACGCCGTTGCTATCGCCCTGGCGGTGCGCCATGCCGACACGGTTGGCATCACAACCGTTGGCGGCAATGTCGGGCTGGAGCACACCACGGCCAATGCTCTAGCGTTGTGTGACATCTTGGGGGTTCCTGACCTGCCGGTGCATGCCGGTCATGACCTTCCTCTCAGCGGATCCCTGGAACATCGCGCCACTGAATATCACGGCCGCTATGGCACTGGTTCGGTCCGCCTGGCCGAACCATCTCGGCCCCCAGCATCTGAGGACGCCGTTGGTTGGATTATTGAAACGGTCCGAGCCGAAGAGGGGATAGCCCTGGTTGCCACCGGTCCTCTCACCAATATTGCCTTGGCCTTCCAAAAAGCCCCCGACATCATTGAGAAGTTCTCCCAGATCTCTTGGATGGGAGGCAGCTCCAATGGTGGGAATACAACTCCCGGAGCAGAGTTTAATAGTTGGGTTGACCCTGAAGCCGCCGCAATGGTGTTTGGCGCCGGGCACCCCAACCTGGTGATGGTCGGCCTCAACGTTACCCACACCGTCTTGCTTGACCGACCGTGGATTGACGACCTTCGACGCCGAATCCAAGGTACAGCGACCGAGGTCTTCGCTGACCTCCTGGACTACTACGAAATTCGCCAACGAGAGATGACAACACTTGCTGGAGCAGCCGTTCATGACGCGCTTGCCGTCATCCACGTCACTCACCCGCGTTTGTTGGCCGGAACACGCCGGCCAGTCGAGGTTGTGCTCAGTAATGGTCCAGCCCGCGGCATGACACTGGTTGATCTACGGCCGATGCGGAATCCAACTCCTGCCAACGCAACGGTCATCGAATGGGCCGATGCCTCGGTTATTCAGGACCTGATCGGGCAAGCGCTGACGGTCCCTGGTGCAGACCTTTAGTACTAGTGCTGAGGTAGAACGAGCTAGTACTTCAAGGGAACGAAGGTTTGCTCACGCATTGGTGGGCGGATGTATGGCATGTCTTCGCGGTCAGGAATGACGACGGGTTCGGGGGTGACATCCTGGTAAGGAATCGAATCCAGAATATGGCTGATGCAATTGAGCCGAGCCCGCCGCTTCTCATCAGATGGCACCACGAACCATGGCGATTGCTTCGTGTCGGTGTACTGGAACGTCGTGTCTTTCGCCATCGAATACTTGGTGTAGAGCCGATGCTCTTCCAGGTCGATATCAGACAACTTCCAGCGCTTGATCGGCTCCTCGTTCCTGGCGTTGAAGCGCTTCTCTTGCTCTTCATAGCTGACTGAGAACCAGTACTTTAGAATAATGATTCCGGAGCGGACAAGCATGCGCTCAAAATCTGGACAGGTCCGCAGGAACTCCTGGTGTTGCTCGGCAGTGCAATAGTCCATTACCCATTCGACGTTGGAGCGGTTGTACCACGACCGGTCGAACATGACGACCTCGCCAGCAGAGGGAAGATGGGGAACGTATCGCTGGAAGTACCACTGAGTCCGCTCGCGGTCATTGGGTTTCGGCAGAGCAACCGTTCGGACAATGCGGGGGCTGGTTCGTTCGTTGATTCGCTTGATCACGCCGCCCTTGCCTGCTGAACCGCGACCTTCAAAGATGATCAAGACTCGAAGGCCTGCCTGATCGACCCAGGCCTGAAGCTTGACCAGTTCGCCCTGGAGACGAGCGAGCTCTTCCTCGTAGAACTCCTTTTTCAACCGTCCACTCTTGGTGAGATTCTCGGGTGCTGTCAGTAGGGGAGGGTTGGACTTTTTGTCACTCATAGTGAACCAATCGGGAGTAAATGCTCTGGTATGAGAAACCAGGGTGACATACCTTGAAAGCGGCGTCGAGCTGCCGACCTGAGAGAAGGCTGGGCGAACGGCTTTATACAAAACAAGGAGGCGGGTGTGAGAGAGATCTCTGACCCCAAAATGCAACGGCTCATTCGGCGGAGGCAGCAAGAGCTTGACTTACGTCCATACCAGGTCGAATTGCTGAAACTTCAGCAGCACTTGGAAGCCAACTCCCAACGAATGATTGTCTTGTTCGAAGGTCGAGATGCTGCTGGCAAGGGTGGAACCATTCGTCGGGTCACCCGCTACATGAACGAGAAGCACTATCGGGTCGTCGCCCTTGGCCGCCCAACTAAAGAGCAGCGGACCCAGTGGTACTTCCAGCGCTATGTCGCCGAGTTCCCCTCCGGCGGCAAGATCGTTCTCTTTGACCGCTCCTGGTACAACCGGGCCATGGTCGAACCAGTCTTTGGTTTCTGTACTCCCGAAGAGCACCGGAACTTCCTCAAGGGAGTGACCGGCTTTGAGAAGGACCTCGTCCGCCAGGGAACCATCCTGGTCAAGCTCTATTTCTCGGTAACGAAGAAGGAACAACAACGCCGCTTTGAGCGCCGCCGTGATGATCCTTTGCGCAGCTGGAAACTCAGTGAGATTGATATGCAGGCCCAGGAGTTCTGGCCCGAATTCACCGAACGCAAGTACGAGATGCTGCGCCGGTCCCACACCAACGTTGCTCCTTGGACCATCGTTCGCTCAAAGGACAAGCACGAGGCGCGCCTCAACGCGATGCGTGTCATCTTGAATGCCGTTGACTTTGAGAACCGTAACCTGGATCTTGACTTTGTCCCAGACCCGGACATTGTTGTTTCTGGCGCTCACGAAATCGAACTCATGGAAGCCCAGCGAATCAAGAAGGGCACCTTCAGCCACTAGCGGGACAGTAGAACAGCGGCTGCGACGATGACGAGAAGGATGTTCAAGAGCGTCCTCGGCCGAAACGGGGCACGAATCGAGGTGTTCGTGACGCGTAGGCATCGTAGTCGGCATAGCGACGACGGAGCTGGCCTTCCTCCCAGCTGGACTTCACATAGAAGAACCCGATGGTTGCTACTCCAATGACCAGCACGAGCAAGCTCCGCGACCGGATGATGATTCCAATGACCATGGTGAGCACACCGGTGTAGATCGGGTGGCGAACCAGGCTGTAGAGGCCACCTGTCTTGAGTTGTCCACCACTTGTCGGAACAGGGGTAGGGGTCAGCGAGGTGCCTAGCCGAAGCGAGGCGGCCACAATCAGAAGGAGGCCTCCGAAGAAGAAGGCTTGCCCCAGCAGCTTGAGCACAAATGGCGAAGGCCAATCGCTGGCGCCGGGAAGCACAATGAGCAGGACAAGCAAGATGGCCTGACCAGCAACGAATGTCCAGCCAATTTGGTTGGTTGTGAGTTTCACCGTTCTCCCATGACTATTCCTGTGTTTCCTTCCGAAGCGACGCCAGTTCTGTCGGCAATTTCGCTAGGAGCGTGTGGCGATCACCATGTCTTGGATGAGTGGCCGATCGTCAGGGCCTTCGGATCGGTACAGGAAACGTATACGGCCATCGGGCCCGATGACGACATCACCACCGAGTTGGAGGGTGTCCTCGGTTGGAACACGAAGCCCCTTCATGCTCTGCAGGCCCAGCTGTAGGTATCTCTTGATTGTCTTGAGGCCCCACACCCGTCGCACCGACCCACGGCCGAATCCGAATAGTCGGTAGAACTCACGGTCGGGGTCGCTGAGGACGGGAAAGCCAAGCCCCAACTGTTCTTGATGCCGAGCCAGGTTGTCAGGATCGGTGAAGGTGACGAGAGCAACGACTGTCGAATCATCAGTTGAGGGTTCCTGAGAGAGCTGTTCTTGCAACGCGACCGCGTGCGCTCCACAGGGGAGTCAATGAAGGTGACGATGGAAAACCAGGACCACGGCTCGGCCGAGGAAGTCCTCGGAGTTCCACTGGTTCCCGTCCTGGTCGATCAGGTGGATGGAGGGAGCGAGATCTCCGACCGAAAGCAGTTCGCTATTTGTGTTGGATTGTCGCGCCATGGGAGTCGAGCCTCGGGGTAGGGCAGGTTTTGATGACTGCTGCCAGGAACTCTCAACCGGGCAGGAAAGAAAAATGTTCCCCTTGTCCCCTTTAACCTCGGTCTCAGGAGTGTTATACCCGTGGGATCAACGTTCCAACTGGCAACGGCCAGCAAGAAGTCTCAAGCTAGGACTCAGATGGGGACCAGTCTGAATCCAACCGAGTTGTCAATCGTGGAGAGCTTTGACAGCTACTACCGCCGCGACTATCGATCGTTACTTGGGCTTGCCTATGTCCTCAGTGGCTCCAGTGGAGTATCCGAGGACATTGTGCAGGAAGCGTTGACTGAGGCTCACCGTCGATGGGACAAGGTCAGTCGCTGTGACGATCCAGGTGCTTGGGTGCGGCGAGTCATGGTGAACAAGTCCCGGTCGCGCTTTCGAAAGCTGAAGTCTGAAGCAAAGGCCCTCACGAGATTTGGCACCCGCCCGGAGGAAGTCATTCAGCCAGCTGAACGAGTGGTGGAGATCTGGACGGCAGTGCGCGACCTGCCGACCAGGCAGTCTCAGGCCATCGCCCTTCACTATTGGGAAGATCATTCCGTGGCCCAGATCGCTCGAATCATGGACTGCGGTGAAGAAACGGTCAAGACCCACCTCAAACGGGGACGGGCCACACTTTCGATGAGGTTGAAGGAACAGGGATTGCAGCCTTTGCGGTCCATGGACAGCGAGGTCAAGAATGGGGAGGAGAAATGAACGATCCAATGGAACCTGTTGACCAACAAGTTGGGTCCGCTGTGCGGGAGCTGCAAGACGACCTGCTCGGTTTGCACATCCCGGAGTTCGCTCCGTCGCCTCGATGGGCGCCAACGATTGCGGCCATTGTTGTTCTCGTCGTTGTTGGGCTTGGCGCCTACGTTGTTGGCACCAATGAACCGGGTCAGGTTGTTGAGACACCACCGGTGAACTCCCTTCCTGATGGGAGTTCACCTAACGGGAGTGCCTCTAACGGAAGCGACCCCGATGGAAGCGTCCCCGATGGACAGTCTCTCTTGTCGTGGGGACCCGATGGCACATCACCGGAAACGGGCTGGACGAAGCCAGCCTTGTTTACCAGGTACCCAGACCAAGCCTACGGAACATCGATTCGTCGCATGACAACTGCTACTAGCGCACGCTTGGACCGTAATTCCTCCAGTCGGCGACAAGCCGAGAATGCCGATGGTTCGCTGTTCCTGAGTTATTACGGTGATGGCGTCTACCACGTGTATGACCGCGAGACTGGCGACCTCGTGCGGGCGTTGGAAATCCATGCGGATGCCGAACCTCAGTGGCATCCAACCGACCCGAACAGGATTCGACACATCCTCGGACCGAACTCCTATGTCGGGGATCTCCGGTTGTACGAAGTTGATGTCACTTCGGGGGAAAGCACGATCGTGGCCGACCTCACTGGTCGAATTCAGATGGCCATCCCCGGGGCGCTCTACATGCACGACAAGGCGGCTGGCTCGCCCGGCAGCGCCGGGAACCGCTATGCCTGGATCATTCTGAATGAGGCAGAAGAGGCGATCGGCATTGTGAGCTATGACCTAGCTGAGGACCAGATACTCGGCATTCGTACCACCTTCGATGCTGGGCATGGATCCGTGCGATGGGTCTCGGCTTCTCCATCGGAAGGTTCTGTTGTCGCCGGATTCGACCACGCCACCGTTGTCTGGGATGCTGATCTAGGTAATGAGCGACTGCTTAACCAGCGTGACTCACCGGGTGATCTTGTTGTCCAGGCCAACGGCAACGACGCCTGGGTCTATGTTGATGTCGACGATGGGAACAGTGCCGACGCTGGCTGGTTACTCTCTATTGACATCAGTTCGCTTGAACAGACCAGACTCTTCCAGTTCTACGGGGGAGCGAACACCTCAATACAAGTTTCGGGCAAGGGATATGACAAACCGGGTTGGGTAATTGTGTCGACCTACAACTGCTCGAATCCTGGAGCATGGACCTGTGACAAGGTCATGGCCGTTGAGATCGGCGGCGACAACCGAGTCCTCAACCTGGCTCATACCTACAATTGCGGGGACAATGTCTGGACCGAGCCAGAAGCTGTCGTGAATCGGTCATTCACCCGGGTCTACTTCAATAGCGACGGCGGTAGTTGTGGTGTAGATGCGGAGATCTATGAGCTTGAGGTACCAGAGTTTGACTAGTCGCGTGGGTGATTCTCGGAACGGGTTGCCAACTAGCTGAGCTTCAGGAACAGTTTCTCTAACT
This sequence comes from Actinomycetes bacterium, assembly GCA_024280015.1. Classification (GTDB taxonomy): domain Bacteria; phylum Actinomycetota; class Acidimicrobiia; order Acidimicrobiales; family SZUA-35; genus JAJRQY01. Next base: position 26,435 of record JAJRQY010000138.1, on the reverse strand, counting down.
CTGCAACATTACTTTCGCGAGCCTCATCATCAGTATCAACGAGGCAGTGCTGCATGCCAGCTGACATGAGTTTGAAGCCGACTCGATCCAGTGCTCCCTTGGTCGCGGTCAGCTGGGTCACGATCTTTGCACAGTCAGCACCCTCGTCTACCAACCGTTGCAGACCACGAACCTGGCCTTCGATACGACGAAGGCGAACCAGGACATCGTGGTCGATTTCTTCCGGGAAGCGCATGATGTCAGGATACCCCCATGGGTACTTTTGCGCCATAATTGCTGTAGGTTCTTGGTTTCGCTTTTGAAGGAGCACCCACCCATGAATCCAGAACCATCTATGAAGGAACATCCGGTCACTGACTATCAAGCTCTTCTTGGTGAAGGGACCCAGCTGGTTGATGTTCGTGAGGCCGATGAGGTCGCACAAGGAACCTTGCCCGAGGCCATTCACATCCCGCTTGGTGACCTACCCTCCCGGATGGGCGAACTTGATTCGGCCCGCCAGACTCTGTTGCTTTGTCGCAGCGGTGGCCGCAGCGGCCAGGCGGCGCAGTTTCTCGTTCAGAACGGATTTGGGGACGTGACGAATCTCGTTGGCGGCATGCTGGCTTGGGCTGACCAGTAGATCTGGACGAACCGTAGTTCTTCCTTCGTCAGTATTCCGGTTGACGGTGTCGGGCGACACACACTTGACGAAGTTGTACGGAATTGTTATGATTGTCCGTACATTTAATGACTACCACACCAATCCATTCGCGTGACTGTATTCGAATGGTCTGTAGAAACTCAGTAAGGGACCGACATGAAGTTCAATCAGTACTATCTCGAATGCCTCTCGCACGCCTCCTATTTGGTTGGTGACGAAACCTCTGGACGTGCGGTCGTTGTTGACCCCCAGCGCGATGTTTCCGAATACATCCGCGACGCCAAAGAAGCAGGCCTAACCATCGAGCTGATTATTGAGACTCACTTCCATGCTGACTTCCTGTCAGGTCACCTGGAACTGGCCGAGGCCACCGGCGCGAAAATCGTCTACTCCGCGGTAGCCGAAACCGAATTCGAGATGATGGGAGTCGAGGATGGCGAACGCTATGACCTTGGCGGTCTCGTGCTCGAATTCCGCCAGACTCCTGGCCACACTCCCGAGTCGCTGAGCATCGTGATCTTCGAATCAGCCGAAGCTGCGGAGCCTTGGGGCGTGCTTACTGGCGACACCCTCTTTATCGGCGATGTCGGTCGCCCTGACCTGCTTTCTTCCATTGGGTTCACCCAAGAAGAGCTGGCCAATAGTCTCTATGACAGCCTGCACGACAAGATCATGACCCTGCCGGATGAAACCAAGGTCTTCCCATCACATGGCGCTGGTTCAGCCTGCGGTAAGAACCTTTCCACTGAGCTCGAGTCAACGATCGGTGCCCAGAAGCTCACCAACTACGCCTTGCTTGCTCCAGATAAGGCCACCTTCCTTGATCTGGTCACCGAGGGGCAGGCTCCTGCGCCTTCGTACTTCCTCCACGACGCAATCTTGAACCGGAAGAATCGTCCACTGCTTGACGAGACCGAGATGCCTGAAGCCTTGTCCTATGACGCGGTTAAGGATCGTGTTTCTGGCGGAGCCATCGTGCTTGATGGCCGAGACCCCGATGACTTTGCCCACGGGCACCTGCAAGGTGCAATCAATGTCGGAATGGACGGTCGCTACTCGGAATACTCGGGTTCGGTTGTTTCTGCGGAAACCCCGATCATCTTGTTCGTTGATCCAGGTCATGAAATCGAGGCCCGCAATCGCCTGGCTCGTATCGGCTTCGACAAGGTTATTGGTTACCTAGCTGACCCTTATGACGTCATGACTGCCAACCCCGATGACACCGGCCGAGCATCGCGCCTTACCGTTGCTCAGTTCACTGATCGTCAGAAGGACACCGGCGACCTCCAGGTGATTGATATTCGCAACCCCGGCGAACTTGAAGACGGAACAATCGGCAGTGCGGTCAATATCCCGACCGGACAGGTTCCTTCAAGGCTGGAGGAATTGGACCCAACAAAGCCGACGGTCGTGTTCTGTGCCGGAGGCTATCGCTCGTCCATCGCCGCCAGCGTGCTCCGCCAAGCCGGTTTCAGCGACGTATCTGACCTTATTGGTGGCTACGACGCATGGAAAGAAGTAATGGCAACGTCCTGATAAAATCTTGAACGAATGAGAGTACCCGATGGGTCCGGGCTGCTGCCTAGCGGTAGTCCGGACAATCGGGCTATGGTTCTAATATGTCAGAAAACGCAGAGTTCGCCGAGGGTGCCAAGCGTCTAGATCGGTCGAGTCCGTTGCCGCTTTGGGCCCAGCTTGAAGCTGAACTTCGCCGTCGGCTCGAAGCTTGCGATTTCACTGTCCGATTCCCAACCGACCTTGAGCTAACTGACCTGTATGAGGTCAGTCGCCACACCGCTCGCCATGCCGTCAGCAGGTTGAACGCCGACGGAATTGTCAAGCGAGAGCGCGGACGGGGAACAACAGTCAATCAGGGCCACTTCGAACAATCACTTGGCGCCCTTTACAGCTTGTTCCGTCTGGTCGAAGACGGCGGCGGAACCCAGTGCAGCGAAGTTTTGACGTTGGAAGTTACCACGGACAAGCGAGCCTCCAAAGAGCTTGACCTCCCACACGACGCCCAGTTTGTTCGACTGGACCGCCTGCGGATGGCGGACGATCAGCCCCTCGCCATCGACCGGGTCTGGCTGCCCCTCGAACTAGCCAGGCCCTTGCTGGATACCGACTTCAGTCACACCGCTCTTTACGACGAGCTTGAGCAAACCCTGCAGACTCGTCCCAATCAGGGATGGGAACGGATCAGCCCGGTAGTACCCAACGCTACCGATCGTGACCTTTTGGGTCTGGAGAGCGGAGTGGCAGCCTTCTCTTTGGAGCGGCGAGGTTGCTATGACGGGCAACCGATCGAATGGCGAGTGACCCTGATCCGTGGTGACCGCTTCACCTTCCTTGCCGACTGGTCAACGGGTAAGGGGAGCGGTATGCGACTCTCGATGGTCGAAGGCTGACAAGGCTGACAAGGCTGAGAGAAGCTACAGCGTGCGTAAGAGAGTCGGGCTTAGTCGTCGTGGCTGTTGACCCGTCGGCCAGAGACCCGGTCGGGAACAATCCGCATATAACGACTCTTTTCGCCTGCGGCCCACGGCTGGACCTCAAGGTCCTCGGCGTGTAGCCGATCCTCGACCTCACTGATCTCCTGGCCATAGCCGTGAATGACCACGCTCCACCCAGTATGGGTGTCTTCGCGTATGTCATCAATCTCGAAGGCCACGGGATTGCCCAACACGGCAGCTGCCAGCTTCAACCCAGGCAGGGTTCGGATAACAATCGTCTTGTTGTCCACGCGATAATTCAACGGAAATACATCAGGATCGTTGGCGATAGAAACGGCGAGTCGGCCGATCTGCTTGCCAGCAACCAGCTCCCAACATTCCTCTTCGTCGATGATTTCCAGGCCTGTTCTCGGATCAGTCGTTGCCATAGGACTATTAACCGTACTGGACTCAATCAAAACCAGTGTCCTTGGTCCTAACGTCAGCCTTCCATCTGAATCTAGACTAGGTAGATGAGCTCGAATGATCGATCAGCCCTTGTTGACTACATCCGGAAGTCAGTGATTGGTAGCGACGAGGTTGTCGACGGACCCTTTGGGCCCAAGCCGGTGATTTACGCCGACTACACCGCGTCCGGACGTTCACTTTCTTTCATCGAGGACTACATCCGCTCAGTTGTCCTGCCGCTCTACGCCAACACCCACACCGAATCATCAGGGACCGGACTCCAGACATCTCGTTTTCGTGAGGAAGCCCGTCACATCATCTCCAAGTGCATGGGGGCTAATGAGGATCATGCCATCCTCTTTTGCGGGTCAGGTAGCACGGCGGCGATTGACCGTCTGATCAGTGTGCTCGGCCTCCGAATTCCGTCAACCATGGACGATGAATTTGGCCTGAGCGACACCATTCCCGCCGAAGCGCGTCCCGTGGTGTTCATCGGGCCCTACGAACACCACTCCAATGAGTTGCCGTGGCGAGAGTCCATTGCCGACGTCGTCACGATTCCCGAAGATGCCGATGGTCATGTCAGTCTGGTGGCGTTGGAGGCTGAGCTAGTCAGGTTTGCGGACCGCAAGGTCAAGATTGGATCCTTTTCTGCTGCTTCCAATGTGACCGGAATCATGACTGACACCAAGGCCGTGGCCCGGTTGCTTCATCAGCACGGCGCCTTGTCCTTTTGGGACTTCGCTGCCGCCGCCCCGTATGTGGAGATCGAGATGGGTTCTCTGGAGAAGTCTGAAGGGGGATACTTCGATGCCATTTTCATCTCTCCTCACAAGCTCATCGGTGGCCCAGGAACTCCCGGCCTGTTGGTGGCGCGGCGTGAGCTGTTTAAGAATCGTGTTCCCGCGGTCCCCGGTGGCGGCACGGTCCGCTTCGTCAATCCGAACGATCACGGCTACCTCAACGATGTTGAGCACCGGGAGGAGGGCGGGACGCCAGCCATTGTTGAATCCATCCGAGCCGGCCTGGTCTTCCGGCTGAAAGAAGCGGTTGGAATCGATGAGATTCGATCCCGGGAAGAAGTCTTTGTACGCCAAGCAATTACCTCCTGGGAAAAGAATCCGAGCATCGAGATTCTCGGAAGCCACGATGCTGAGCGGCTGTCCATCATCTCCTTCGTAGTCAAGCATGAGGCCAAGGGGGCAGGCGGACACTTACATCACAACTTCGTTGTCGCCTTGCTCAACGATGTTTTCGGAATCCAGTCACGAGGAGGTTGCTCGTGTGCCGGACCCTATGGTCACCGACTTCTCGGGATTGACCTGGACCAGTCCAAGGAGTTTGAACGAGAGATCGATCGAGGTTGTGAAGGGATCAAGCCGGGTTGGGTGCGGGTCAACTTCAACTACTTCATCACCGATGAGACTGCTCGCTACATCATTGATGCTGTGCATCTCATTGCCAATGAAGGGGCCGCACTGCTTCCCCTGTATGACTTCGATCCGGCCAGTGGCCTCTGGCGCCATCGTGATGGTCTGAAAACACCTCCCATGTCACTCACCGACATCGACTTTGACCATCGCGGAATGGTGTATGCCGACCACCGGCGGCGACGCGATGGGACCCCACTGGCAACCTATATGGATCAAGCTCGGTCGCTGATGGCAACAACGGCCTCCGGCCCCTGTTGCGAGCCTGCTCCTGATCCGGAGACGACGGGTGACTTTGAGCACCTTCGATGGTTTCCCTATCCAAGCGAAGCACCACCGCAAACTGATGCTGTTTGACATCGCACGTCTAGTGAAAGCTGCCGGGCTGCCGACGCGCAGCTGCATGCCCGGAGCAAGTCCGGACCATTGGACATAAGTCTCTAGACATCGTGGTTCGGTGGATGGATGATTGACGCATGACAAGAATCATCGTGGGCATAGACGGTTCGGACTCGGCGAAGAATGCCCTCAGCTGGGCCATCGAACATGCAAGTGCAGAGGACACCATTACCGCGGTCCACACCTGGTCGATGTACCTCGTTGGAGGTATGGAGACTCCATATGTGAATCCGGCTGACTATGAGGCGTTGGCCAGACAGTCCGCTGATGCCATCGTCGAAGAGGTCATGGCGTCGGTAGCAGAGAAGTTCGCCGACGACGATGCCCTACCCGAGCTGTCGACAGAGGTTCGACATGGTCATGCTGGTCGGATCTTGATCGAATTGTCCGAGGAGGCCGACCTGGTTGTGGTCGGGAGCCGAGGCCTCGGAGGGTTCCGTGGCCTGATGCTGGGCTCGGTGAGCACCTATGTTGTCCATCACGCTCGCTGCCCGGTTGTTGTCGTGCCGACTGAAAGAGAGTGAGATTCGGTCGAGTATCTTGTCAGGCTAGGTGAGTAGCGGGACCGACCATATGGCTGTTGTCCCGACTCCTTCGGGGCCAGGTCCAAGCTTCACCGACCCTCCGAGGTACTCAGCTCGATTGGTGATATTGCGAATCCCGAAGCCTCGAGGCTTTTCATGATCAATTCCACTGCCGTCATCGGTCACTGTCAGGACCAGCATCTCGTTGACTTCAATGGTGGTTGAAGCGGTGGTTGCATTGGCGTGACGTTCTACGTTGGACAGCATCTCATTCAAGGTCGGAAGGAGGTGGTCGGCGATCTGCTCCGGAACAGAATCAAGGTTTCCAACGGTTTCCAGCACAACATGGTTGCGGCCCATCATCCGGTATCGGTCAACAATTCGTCCGATCTCACCGGAAAGAGACGAGTCGGACTGGGTCAATTTGAAGATCGTCTCGCGGATCACATCGATCGTTGCGTCAAGTTCATCAATAACGGTTGTTGCCTTGGACTCGAGCTTTTCTGGATCAGAGAGGGATGAGTTGAGACTCATGCCAGCGGCGAAGAGTCGCTGGATCACCACATCGTGAAGGTCCCGGGCAATACGTTCACGGTCCTCAACCAGAAAGATTCGGCGTCGATCTGAACGGGCCCGGGCAAGTTCCATGGTGACCGCGGTTTCTGAACCGAGAGAGGTAGCGATCGCCATCTCTTCAGCCGTGAACAACTCGGCTCCCGTTGGGCGGGCGGTCACCAGCACACCTCCAATGGAACCCGAAGCAAGCAGAGGCACCATGATGCCTGGGCCAGCGGATGGCGTGTCGGCCAAGAATCCGCCCCCGTCGGCGTTGACGCCGACCAGCAGGGGTTGGCCCCCGAGGAGAACATCCTTGATGAGTTCTGAGTCAGCCATGACGTTGCCAGACTGATCCGGTCCAAGCGATGACCTCATTGCTCGGTAGACCAAGCCTCCCTCATGGGTTGGGATAGCCACGAAACTGTGGTCGGACTCCAAGAGGCGGCTGGTACTGCTCAGAATGATGGCCAGCACCTCATCGATTGACGTGTCTTGCATCGTCGCTTTGCGGATCTCGGCCAGGGTGGTGAGGAGTTGCTCTCGTCGGTCGCGCTGATGCTCGGCTTCAACTCGGCGAGTCACGTCGACGATATGGGACAAGGAGTATGTCTGTCCGTCTGTTGATTGTAGTTCGGCAGCGTGAAGTGCGCCCCAGACGATGTGACCGTCTCGATGCCGATAACGCCTCTCGGCATTGTGGCCCGGGCCGTAGAGATTGGGGGCGGCGGGATTGTTGATGAATGTGCCCCCGGAACCGGTTTCTGGCTCGCTTAGACTGCTCAAATCCGTACGGCTGAGATCGTCATGATCCCAACCCAACAGATCACTGAAGGCCTGGTTGGATTCGACTATTTGGCCTTCAGCTTGAGTAATGACCATGGCGACTGGTGCATCGCTGAATGCGGTACGGAAGGCGTGCTCGCTGGCTCGCAGACGATCTTCTGATGCTTTTCGCTCGGTGATGTCTCGTACAACAGCAACGATGGTTGGCTCGTCGGTCGAGTCCAGCCGCGGGAACTGGAGAAAGACTTCGACCGGAACATCTACTCCGTCCTGGCGGCGGTGGATAGTGGTGATGGAAATGGATCCCCCCCTCGCTTCGGTGAGTTCAGTGATGTGCGAGCGAAAGGCTGCCTCGGTGTATGACGGCATGATGTGAAGGGGAGTCATACCGTTGGTCAGGTCTGACCGTGAATACCCGAGCTGGGTCACGGCCCCAGTGTTCACGTACGAGTAGGCGAGAGATTCGGGATCAAAAATGAAGACGGCGTCCTCGATGGTGTCCAGACTCCTCCGCACCAGCTCGTGTTGAGACTCCTTGGCAATGCGAGTGGTGAGGTCTCGAATGATGGCGATGACCCGGTGTTCATCGCCAGAAACGACCGGACTGAGCGCAATCTCAACCGCGATGGTTGAACCGTCTTTTCGCCGCCCATTGACACGGCTATTGATGTCGCCCATCTGGCGTGGCGTTGGTTTGGCTCGGTAGCGGGTCCAATGGGCTCGGTGCGTCGACTGGTATTCGTGAGGAACCAGAACCTCGACTGATTGTCCAATCAGCTCGGAGGGATCGAATCCGAAGAGGGTTTCGGCTTGAGGGTTGGCCATGACAATGGAGCCGAGTTCGTCGGTCACAACGATTGCGTCTGGTGCGGCGGCAAGATAGGCCGCCGCTAGCTCATTGTCGTCTGCTAGATGTTCGACATGCTGCGTCACCGCATCAATCGTATTTCCTACGATTGCGTTCGTCGATTCTTGCCGCGAATGCCGCCGCTTCGGTCCTTCGACTCATGCCGAGCTTGGACAGCATATTGGAGACATAGTTCTTGACTGTTTTCTCCGCCAGGAACAATTCGTCTGCGATCTGGCGATTGGAATAGCCTTCGCCGATCAGATCAAAGATCTTGTGTTCTTGGGCGGTAAGTGTGTCAATGACACCCTCATCACTGTTCTTGAGCCGTTGCATGCAGAGGCGAACGGTCGCCGCGTCCAACAGGGTTGCTCCGTCAGCCACTCGACGAATGGACTCGACGAGTTCGTTGCCGCGGATCTGTTTGAGGACATAGCCCTTTGCTCCAGCCATTGCCGCGTCGACCAGGGCCCGGTCATCGGAGAAAGATGTCAAGATCAAGCAGGCGATCTCTGGGTTAGACGAGGTTATGTCGCGACAGACTTCGATCCCGTTGCCGTCGCCGAGGCGAACATCTAAGACAGCAACATCGGGCTTGCTCTGCTCAACGATTCGTAGCGCCTCTCCCGCGGTGCCGGCCTCGCTGATGACTTCCATGTCGTCCTGGCTGTCGACAAGATCGGCAACACCCCGACGCACAATCTCGTGGTCATCCAATAGGAATACTCGGATTGGTCCATCGTTTGACATCGTTGAGAGCCCCCGATCTTTGTTGGCTAGGTACCGGGGCAGGCTAGTTGCGGTGCCCAGTGTTTGGTAGTCGACAGGCCCCTAATTGTTCAACGTTGATCGACTACGTCATTGTCCCCTAGGGTCCAAAGTCCTAACCGGCGGCAAGTTGATCTTCGCTGGTGTGTTCACGGTCGAGACATGGCACAACGATTGTCGGGGCGTCGGGTTGATGAACCAGGGCTGTGGTGACTGATCCCAGCAGGAGATGAGCGATCCCGGATCGACCACGAGCACCGAGAACGAGAAACTCCACGTCCTGAGACAGCGACCGGAGCACGGTTCGTGCGTCCCCTTGTTCTGGACACGGCCGAACAACGCGCTGACTATTGACTGCCCGATCACGGGCATCGGCGATGGTCCGATTCAGCGTCCGGGTGGCATTGGCCCGTATCAGGTCCACCGGTAGCGCCGTGAACTCCAGCGAGGTGTTCGCTGCTGAGTCCCACACGTGTACTGCCTCGATTGCTACTTCGGGGGGAAGGTTGTCCATGGCCCATTGAAGGGCGCGAATACTGGCATTGGATCCGTCAATGGCAACGATTGCGGTGTTGGGCCGGGTGTCGGCTGAGATCGAGTTGGGGATGATGGCAACCGGCACCGGCGAGTTGGCCGCACAGTAGGAGCTGACCGAACCAAGCACAGACTCAGTAATTGCACCGCGACCGCGAGTGCCAACCACAAGCAGGCTGGTGCCTTCGGCTGCCTCGACTAGGGTTGGCCCGGCTGGCCCTTGGGTGATCCTCGCCGCTCGGAGTTTGGTGTGGTCGGCCAGATGAAGTGCTCTTGTCGCCGCTTCTTCCACCTCGGCCACAAAGTCTTCGGAGGTCGTGATTGGCTGGCCGCCCATGATGGATGGGGTACTGGCCCACCAGGGAAGGCTCCATGCAGCCACGGGCTGAACCGGGCCAAAGAACGGTGAATAGTCAAGCGCCCAACGGATTGCAGTTTCGGAAGCAGACGTTCCATCGACACCGACAACTATCAAGTCTCGATCTTGCGAAGCGAGCTCCTCAATAGTCGGCATCTGGTCATGATGCGTGCGCCACGGTGAAGGGTGAAAGAGGCAAAGGTCACAGCCAGATGTCACCAGTTGATTGGGCGATTTTGTGTACGAATCAACGGAATTTGGATTCATGGGCGACACTGGTCAGGTGACCAGCGTTCAACCCCAACATGGAGCCGGCCAGACTGCTCCGGGCTGGTACCCGGACCCATGGAATCAGTCGTCATGGCGATGGTGGGATGGCCTGGCCTGGACAGCGAACATCAGTGGTGCGATCGAGAAGAAGCCGCGGCTGCCAATGTGGCTCAGTATGCCGGTGCTGCTGGCCGGGATACCGACAGCCGGGGCCCTAGTCTTCTTTGCCTTCACCTCAAGCCTGTTCGCCGTATTCCTCGGATTGGTTCCGCTCCTTATCGTCGTTCCCGTCTTGGTCTGGCTGGACCGAGTCGAGCCAGAACCCTGGTCATCTCGACTGCACGCGTTGTTGTGGGGCGTGACTGTTGCCGCGTTGATTGCTTCGATTGTGAACAGCATTGTTGCCTTGGTTGCTGGGGAAGCTGTTGCCGCGGTCGTGTCAGCCCCCGTCGTCGAAGAAGGAATGAAGGCCGCTGGCTTGCTTTGGGTCGTCCGTCGTAAGGAGATCGACGGAGTGATGGACGGCATTGTCTATGCCGGCTGGATTGCCCTGGGATTCGCGGTGATTGAGGACGCTCTCTACTTTGCCACCGCCTCCCAAGTCGGCTTCTTGGCCCAGACCTTCATCTTGCGAGCGATTCTGACCCCCTTCGCTCATCCGCTGTTTACCGTTTGGAGTGGGATCGCCGCTGGCCTAGCTGTTTCTCGCGGGAAGCGGGCGTTTCCGTCGATCTTGTTCGGCTATGTGATTGCCGTCGCCCTACATATGGCATGGAACGGGTCCATCACCTACAGCGAGAGACTTGATGAGGGCCAGGCATTGGCCGTTGTTGGTTTGACATTCTTACTCTTCATCATCTTGTTCTTTGGGGTCGGCATAGCCCTGTTTGTGTTCCGCCGTCGAGAACAGAAACGTTTCACTGCCCAGGTTCCGTTCTTGGCGCAGCGATATGGTCTCACGCCGGGCGAAGTCGTTGTCTTTTCCAAGTGGAGAGACATGCTTCGAATTCGGAGCTCACTGTCGCGAAGCCAGCGTAAGCACTTCGACGGGGTGCATTCCTCCCTGGCCCGTCTTGCCTTGTTGCATTCCCGGCCCGGTGATGTCGATGCGTCAGAAGAACAGCGCCTTGCTGGCCAACTGGACCGGGCTCGTCGAGCTCCTTCGACCTAGCGCTCAACCTTCCCAATCTAGAAGAACCTAGGTAATGAGGCGCAGGATCATCGGGTACTGGTACCACTCACCTCGGCTGGCGGCCACGGCGGCCACGATTGACAAGATCAGGCTGCCGATCATTAAGAGCGGAAGCAAGATGAACCCGACAAGCAGAAAGAGCAGAAAGAACGAGACGGTGTAGGCAATCATCAAGGTGAGCTGAAAGTTGAGAGCTTCGGCCGCATGGTGGCGAAGGAACGGGGAGTCATCTTTCTTGATCAAGTAGATGACGAGGGGTAGAAGGAAGCTACCAATGAGGCCCCCGAGGTGGGCGAGCACGGCAATCCCGGTCTCATCACTGGTTGCAGAAGCAGCAGCAAGCTGAGCTGGTGCTGCGCCTGTTCCGGTTTCGACCAATGGGCTTCTATGTTCGGTCCACTGGACACCATCCCAGTACTGCTGCCAGCCAGGTTCAGCCTGATACCAGCCAGGTGGCATCAGAGGAACCGCTTGGCCCTCAGGCTCCTCGAAGTCACTCATATTTCCCTCCCCAGTTGTACTAGCTTGTCTCGGTAACGACCTTGAACTCTGGCGATTCGGAGAACCAGAGCGTTAGCTCGGTTCTACTCATGCCCGAGCCGAGTTGTCCAATCCAATAGCCGCGACCTTCGGCATCGGCCGGTCGGCCTAACACATTCACATAGAGAAGATCAACGAACTCAGCGTTTGATGTTGACCCGTAGAGGGCAATGAATTCGGGACTACTGACAAAGGATTCTGCTGCCTTTTCGAGCTTGAGGCCATTGGACACCCGACCAGTCCAGTAGACGAAGCCTTCGGCATCAGGCTGACGCCCGAACACGGCCATATACAGGCGGGCCACTGAGCCGCGAGTGCCGCTGGCGTTGGCGTAGTCGCCAAGCAGGACTCGCTCATTGGGTAGAGGTAGCTCACGGATGCGATGGTTACTGGTGTCAGCGATGAATAGTCGACCGGGATTGTTTGGCCCGTCATCAACAACATGAATACCGCGAGGGCTTTGCAGACTGGCCCCAGAGTCGGCGATGACGCTAAGAAGACTGCCGCTGTCGTCGAGCCTCAAGATGCGATGGTTGACGGTGTCGCTTACAAAGACGTTCCCAAATCGGTCAACGGCTACGCCCCACGGATACCTCAAGCGAGTCTGGGTCGGACTGCTCAGCGTGCGTCCTTCGTTTCCAGTTCCGATGATGGTGGTGACAGCGGTGCCGGCAGCATTGAGCTTGCGAACGCGGTGGTTGAAGGTATCTGCGAAGTAGACATTGCCAGCCGCATCGACGGCAACGGAGTGGGGAAAGTTCAGTTGCACATTGGTTGGGATGCCGTTTCCATCAGCATTGCCATGAGTGGTGGTGCCTGCGATGGTGGTGATGGTGGTGCCGTCTGCGCTGAGTTTACGGATCCGATGATTGTTGGTATCGGCAATATAGAGGTTGCCGGCGGCATCAAGAGCAAGACCGTTTGGCCGGCTGAGCTGAACCGTTGTTGGGCTGCCATTGCCGTTGGAGCTTCCTTCGGTTCCGGTGCCTGCGATGGTGGTGATGGTGGTGCCGTCTGCGCTGAGTTTGCGGATCCGATGGTTGAGGGTGTCAGCGATGTAGACATTGCCTGCCTGGTCGACAGCCAAACCACTGGGATAGCGCAGCTGAGTACTGGTTGGGCTGCCATTGCCGTTGGAGCTTCCTTCGGTTCCGGTGCCTGCGATGGTGGTGATGGTGGTGCCGTCTGCGCTGAGTTTACGGATCCGATGATTGTTGGTATCGGCGATGTAGGTATTGCCATTTCGATCGAGGACGACAGCACCTGGGTGACTCAGCTGGGCTTCCGGACCGGCGACGGTGGAGATCGCCTCCCCAGCGGCAGAAGCTGGCCCGATGGGAGCGGCGGCGGCTGCGAGCGCCATGGTGAGCAGCAGAACAATACGTTTCATGGCAACAACGGTACTTTCTGGCGCTTGCCGGGTGTTGTATGCGTTGTCTGGCGGGGACTCTGGAGCGCGTTGTGGTGTCCCGGCCAAGTGACAGGATTGCTTACTTGCCTGTCCAGACCGGGGGTCGTTTCTGAGCAAAGGCCGCCGGGCCTTCTTTTGCGTCTTCTGAAGTGAATACCTCGATGATCATGGGTAATTGGGCATCCCAGAACTCGTCTTGATTGAGGCCCTTCTGTGTCCGGAGTGTTTTCTTAGAGGCCACAACCGAGATGGGGGCGTTGGCGGCGATTCGTTCGGCCAGTTCCATTGCCACCTCAACTGATGTTCCGGCCGGAGCCATCCGGTCGATGAGCCGGTGGGATAATGCCTCGTTGGCATCAATCGGGTCACCGGTTAGGGCCATCTCCATAGCCAACCCGTAGGGAAGGCGCTGGGGCAAGCGAAACAAGGCTCCGGCAGCGGCCAGCAACCCGACCTTGACTTCTGGGATACCGAAGCGCGAATTGTCTGCGGCGACGATCAGATCACAGGCCAAGGCGATTTCCAGGCCACCGGCCAGGGCAAATCCTTCGATTGCAGCAATGAGTGGTTTCTCGCAAACCTTCTGGAAGAAGCGGTCCAATCCCTTTGGTGGGCCCTCCTTGGCAAAGGCTTTCAGATCCATGCCTGCAGAGAAACCCCTGCCTGTTCCGGTCAGAATTCCGACGGTGAGGTCGGGGTCATTGTCCAACTCATCGAGCGCAGCATTGAGTGCCGCTGCCAGGGGAGTGTTGATGGAGTTCATTGCTTCGGGCCGATTCAGGGTGATGAGAAATACCCGTCCTCGGCGCTCGGTCAGTACCTCGTTTGCCATGTCGTTGACCCTAGTTCCCGAACCCAATGTGGAACCAGTCAGGACTGTGCCACCGATCTAGGGCATGCCCCCTACTCGTCGTCGAGCTTGGATGCGTAGTGTTTGGCTCCTGGCCCCTGCGGCGACCGGATCCCGCGGAACTCCCAGTCGCCACCCATGGCGGTGGAGATGACTTCTTCGGATTCGGTCGGCTGGGCGCCAACGTCATCACGGATTGGCGTTGGCCCGACCACGATGGTGTTGCTGAGCTTGCCGAGTCCTTCGACTTCGACCTCAACCAGGTCACCGGGTTGCACCGGTCGACTATTGGCGGGTGTACCCGACAGCAAGATATCGCCAGGCTCAAGGGTGATGCTGCGAGCAATGTCGGCCACGAGATAGTGCATGTCCCACTCCATCTCGTCGGTGTTGGCATCCTGGACAATTGTTCCGTTGACCGATGTCGTGATCCGCTTATTGTGATAGTCCCAATCGGTGATCAAGGCTGGACCCACTGGGCAGAGGGTGTCCGATCCCTTGACTCGCAGCATGGAACCGGAATCGGTATCACGGAAGTCGTGCAGCCCGTAGTCGTTGGAGACGCTGTAGCCAGCGATGTAGCCGCCGACCTCTTCGGGGCTGACATTGCGACAGGTGCGTCCAATAATGATGGCAATCTCACCCTCGTAGTTGAGCCAGTTGCAGCGCTCGGGTCGAACAATGCCGGAGTTGTGTGCACTCAGGGCACTGACTGGCTTGTGGAAATAGGTTGGAGCGGCCGGGAGCTTGGTCATGAACTCCTCAACCCGGCTGCGGTAGTTCAGGTGAACGCAGATGATCTTGCTCGGCGTTGTTGGCGCAAGGTGCACCGCGTCGGCGATGGCAACAACACGACCGTCATTGGCCACCAGATTGTCGCCGTCACGTTCAGTAATTGTTGGGTAACCGTCTAGCAGGATTCGTCGATATTCAGCCATCAAAAGTCTCCGGATCATTCTGGCAATTGTTCGGTTCCAAACGATATTGTCACAATGGGTCAACTTCCACCACAATTGGGTGATAGTGACCCGAATCAGATCCAGGTCGTTCGTAGTCCTCAACCACTCTCTCTGGAGCAAAGACATGGCAGAAGTTCACGGATTCATGTTCCCCCGTTCGGCTACGGGTCGGTCATCGCTGGTGCCCAATCCGCCCTGGCACTACTCCGGGGCCCTCATGACGTTGGAGTACCGGACGGATCCCGCAGCAGTGGCCGAGCTCTTGCCTGATCCTCTGGAGCTAGCTGATGAAGATCCTGGGGCCATCGCCATGATCTGGGCCGATTGGCAGAGCTGCTCAGATTCCTTCGAAGAGCTGCTGGATCCGATGCGATCTCAGTACATGGAGGTCTTCATGGTTGCCCGCTGTAAGTACAAGGGTGAGCACTATTCGCGCTGTATCAATATCTGGGTCGATCGTGACTATGCCATGGGGCGCGGCAACCATCAGGGTTATCCGAAGAAGATGGGTTCCTGCTTCATGACTCGGCCAGTCACAGTTGGCAAGGCTGGTCCTCGTCTCGAAGTCGGCGGCAAATTTGGCGCAACGCTTGCTGCCTATGATCGCCGTCTGGCCGAGGCGACCTTCACCATCACCGATGAGTCCGATCATGCGGGGTTCGTGAATGCTCTGCCGATGATCCACAATCGATGGATGCCCGCTATCGAAAGCGACGGCAGCGACAGTCTGGACGAATTAGTCACCATGGGCGGCTACGACGCCGAAATTGGCCGAACCTTCGTTGGTGACTTCGACCTGTCCTTGTTCGAGTCGCCAACCGAAGAACTGGACCGGCTCCAGCCACAAGAACTGATTGCCGGGTACTACCGTGAAGTTGGCGTTTCTTGGAACGGCGGAACCACCCTCGAACGTAATTTGCCGCCGGCGATCTAGTCGCAGCTTTCCTCGGCTTGACCCTAGAACGGAGCGATCTGGCCCAGTCCGACCGATCTGCGCCTAGAATCGGCGGCCGATGAACGGTGGATTTTCCAGCAGCGACGAAACGGACCTGATTCGAGCTGAGCTTGACGTTCAGAAGCGCGTTGGTGACCTTGGTGTCGACCTGGCGTCACTTGCTGCGGTTTCCAACATATTTCGTGCGGCGAACAAGGCTCGGTACCACCTGGAACGAACGGTCCTGGCCGACCAAGACGTGTCCTTCACCGCGTTCACGGTGCTTTGGGTGCTATGGGTCTGGGGGGAACAAGAGGCCAGGCATCTTGCGGTTGAGGCCGGAATTAGTAAGGGAACCCTCACCGGTGTCATGACCACTCTGGAGCGTCGTGGCTACGTCAAGCGGTCACCACACCCGACCGACAAGCGGCTGGTCCTGGTGAAGTCGACGGAGGCCGGTGATGAAGTCATGGCTGAGCTGTATCCACGTTTCAATGCTGAGGAAGCACGAATAGCCGATGGCTTGAACAATGACGAGAAGCACACCTTGGCCACGAGCCTGCGCACGGTTCTGCGCACCCTTGAGTCTTTGGACTAGCTGTTGGGACTAGCTGGTCGTTCCTTCCTTGATGATCAAGGTCTTGAGATCAGAATGGAACTCCAGCGCATGGGCCCCGCCCTCACGGCCGATTCCCGAGATGCCGATCCCGCCAAAGGGTGCGGTCAGATCTCGAATGAGAAAGGTGTTCACCCAAACAATGCCAGCTCGCACCGCACGACCAACCCGGACCGCCCGCTCGTTGGAACTGGTGAAGATCAGCGAAGAGAGCCCGTATTCGGTGCTGTTGGCCAGGTCAATCGCCTCGTCATCAGTCTCGAACGTCTGGAAGGTGAGCACTGGTCCAAAGATCTCTGATTGCACGACCTCGCTGTCATTGGACTTGGGTTCGATCAGGGTTGGTTCATAGTTCAGCCGGCTCGGGCGACTTCCTCCACGGACAATACAGTCGCCGTTGGCCTTCGCCCGCTCGACGAACCCTTCGACATTGTCGACGTGATCGGGGTGGACCATGGGGGCCATGGTGGTTGCACCGTCACGAGGGTCACCCATCACATGCTTGTCTGCCAGCTCGTTGAACTTTGCCAGGAACTCGTCCCTGATCGACGCTTCAACCAGAAGCCTCGTTCCCGCCAGGCACACCTGCCCGGAGTCATCAAATTGGCCAGACGCCATGCTGGCGGCAGCATCAAGATCACAATCGGCGAAGATGATGAGCGGGCCCTTGCCCCCGAGTTCGGCCGTGAAAGGCACGATGTTCTCTGCCGCCGCCTTACCGATATGGCGAGCTGTAGGTGGCGACCCAGTGAAGCTGATACGACGGACCCGAGGGTCAGATACCAAGGCTGCTCCGACTTCCTCGCCAATTCCTTGCACCACGTTGAACGATCCTGCGGGAAAGCCAGCTTCGCCGGCCAGGTCAGCCAGCAGTGAGGCCGACAAGGGCGACCACTCGGCCGGTTTCAGAATGATCGAGTTGCCAGCGGCCAGGGCTGGAGTGATTTTCCAGGTTGAAAGCATGAACGGGGCATTCCATGGGGTGATGATGACCGCGGGTCCGGCCGGCATTGATTGCACAACATGCGCACCCCCTCGACCATCCCAGGTTCGTTCCTGATGTTCGATGGCAAGATCGGCATAGAGCCGGAAGTTTGTTGCTCCTCGTGCCACCAGCCTGAGCCGCATCGATTCGTACAGGAACGCCATGTCCATGGTCTCGACCATGGCAATCTCGTCATTGTTGGCCTCGATCAGGTCAGCCATGCGGTGCATGATTTCACCCCGCTCGGCTGGGGTCATCGAGCCCCAAGTCTTGAAACCTTCTTGAGCGGCAGTAACAGCAAGGTCAGCGGTGGCTGCATCTCCTCGGGCAACCTTGGCCAGGACTCGGTCCCAATCTGACGGTGACCGAGACTCGAAAGTGTTTGGCGATGACACACGCTGACCGCCGATGTAGTGGTCGGGGGAGACGCTGACGCCTTCGACGTCAACTCGGCGCGGATCATTGAGATTGAAGCTTGACATGATTCGTTTCTCCGGTTGGAGGTGAGGGCGATGGGGGTCGATTGCTACCAACACTATTGAGAGCGCCGGTGGCTGGCCGAAGCCGAATCCTTAGCGGATGGCGACGGGGAGGTGCTTGATTCCTGCGATGAAGTTGGACCGGAGTCTGCTGATGTCGCCGACCTGTTCAATTCCGTCAATCCGCTTGAGTAGTTCTTGCAGGGTGACACGAACCTCCATGCGGGCGAGCCACGCACCTAGGCACAGGTGTGGGCCGCCGCGACCGAAAGCCATGTGATCATTGGAGACTCGATCGATATTGAAGTGATAGGGGTTCTCGAATTGGTCCGCGTCAAAGTCGCCAGAAACAAAATAGATCAGGACCTTGTCACCGGCTTTGATCTGCTTGCCTCTCATCTCGACGTCAACTGATGCGGTGCGACGGAAGTGGGTGGTGACCGATGTCCAACGAAGGATCTCGTCCACTGCGGTGATCCAACGCTCGTCGTCATCGGGAGCAGCCTTGAGCTTGGCAATCATGTCGGGACGAGAGAGCAGGGCATGGATGCCGCCGGTCATGGTGTAGCGAGTGGTATCATTGGCGGCGGCAACCAACAGGGTAAAGAAGTTGTTGAACTCCAACTCGGTGAGCGGATCGCCGTCGGTAGTGTCGGCCAGTAGTTGGGTGATGATGTCTTCGGTCGGATGCTCGCGACGTGCAGCTGCCTGAGAACGGGCATATTCGAACACCTCGATGGCGGCGGGGGAACGGAAGGGCACCATGCGGTACTCATCGGTGTCCATCTGGTCAACGACAAAGTCGGTGAACTCGGGATCGGTGTTGCCGAGCAATGAGTCACCGAGCTCGACCAGGTGGTCGCCATCCTCGTCTGGTGTTCCCATGAGCTTGCCAAGCATCTTCATTGGCAACTGGGTGGCGACATCGGTAACAAAGTCGAACTCGCCCTTAGCTACCGCGGTTTCGACCACATCGGCTGCCAGTTCACGTATTTGCTCTTCGTAGGACTCGACCTTGCGGCGAGTGAATCCCTTTGAGACCAGTCGGCGCAGTCTGGTGTGGTCAGGAGGGTCGGTCTCCATCATGGTGCCGCGGGCCTCGGTCTCTTCCGGGGTCATCTCTTCGAGGCGGATGCCCATGCGACTGGAGAAGGTCTCATAGTCACGGCTGACATCGATGATGTCGCGGTATTTGGTGATGGCCCAGAAGCCGCTGCCGTCTTCTTCGTCGATCCAGGATACGGGGTCTTCTTTACGAAGCCTGGCGAACGTGGCGTGGGGAACGCCCTTGGTGTAGGTGTCATGTGACGTGAGATCGGCGTGGTCGTCGCCCATCACGAAATCAGCATCAATCAGGCTCACGGGTGTATTCCTTCTGGCAGGGACAGCGGGTATTGGCGTCTCGAGACGGATAATAGTTTGGATCCAAACGATTTGTCGAGTTGGCCTGCGTCATTGGTCATGATACTCCGATAGTTTGATCCCAAACGGAAGGGATGCATCGTGCTGAGCTCGACAGTCGGAAATGGTGCTGGAACTGATGGGTAAGCACTATGGGTGAGGTCGTCGGTGTCGGATTGTTCTCGCACGTTCCGACCATCATGTTGGACCAAGACATTCGCTTTGAACTCAATGACGGCAAGGAGATCAGCCTCGTCCCGGGCTTTGCGCGACTCAAGTCCGAGGTGTTTGATCGCCTGAAGCCTGACGCGGTCATCATCCTGGACAGTCATTGGGCAACCACGGTTGAGTTTGTTGTCTCCTCTCACGAGCGTCGCAAAGGCTTCTACACCTCCGATGAGTTGCCCCGTGGCATGAGTTCTTTGCCCTATGACTTTCTCGGCCATCCCGAACTTGCCGGACGTATCGCCGATGAGGTCTCGGCTGGCGGTTCCTGGTGTTCGGCCATCGACAATGAGCACTTGCCGATCCACTATCCAACGATCAACACCTGGACCTATCTTGGTGACGGCCAGCGTTGGGTCGGGATCAGCCTCACCCAAACTGGTGAGGCCAATGACTTCCGACTTCTGGGTGAAGGAATCCAGCGGGCAGTCGAAGCTGTCGAGGGTCGAGTTGTCATCATTGGATCTGGTGGCATGAGCCACCGCTTCCATTCGTTGAGCACCCTGCGCAGCCACGAATCATCCGATCCGAGTCATGTTCATTCTCCGGAAGCGAGGCTGGCCGATGAAGCACGTCTCCAGTGGATGAGGGAGGGGGACCACCGGCGCATCCTCGAGGAGATGGACGGCTACAAGCAGTTTGCTCCTGAGGGACGCTTTGGTCATTACCTGGCCATGATCGCGGCAGTTGGTGGACCAGAGTGTGTTGCCACTGGAGAGCTCTACAGCGATTACGAAAACTCCATTGGTACTGGCCAGGTTCATGTCTGGTTTGAGCGCCCAGCGTCTGGCTGGGTTGGTGCCTAGCAGCCGCAGCATGGATGTGATTGTCCGATGAGGTCGTGTCGAGCGAGGCTAGATCTGTGAGGGCGCTGGAGTAATGAGGAGACTGGAGCAATGAGACTGCACGACCCGAGCCGGTCTGGGCTCCTTGGGCGACGGGTCCTAGTAACTGGAGCGTCAGCTGGCATCGGTTTCGGTATCGCTCAAATGTTGGGTGAGGCCGGTACCAAGGTTGCGCTCGTTGCTCGCAATAGTGACTCCCTTGATGAAGCGTGCGGCAAGCTGGATTCGCTCGGGATTGACGCTTGTCATGGTCGGCTCTATTGACGGCAACCGCCCGTCCCCAGGGGTTGCCATTTACGGAGCAACAAAGGGTGCCCTGCAATCGATGATTGTCGCCCTGGCCAAAGAGTGGCGAGATGATCACATTCGGGTGAGCCTGGTCGCTCCGGGGCTCATCGAGACACCGCTGGCTCAGTCCGTTGTCGATGGTCTGGACAACAGTCCAGTGCGAATCAATCTGGCTAATCGGGCAGGCCACATCACCGAAATTGGTGGCATGGTTCTCTACCTGGTCAGCGCGCTAGGCCAGTTTGCCAACGGGTCATGCTTCACCATTGATGGGGGAGCGCTAGCCAGTGGACCCTTCGATGGGTTGTCTGTCTAGCCGCGGATCGACCAGACTAGATCGGTCCAACCGCTCAACCTCCGAGGAGTTCGAATCGAACCCGTCGATTGGCTTCATAGTTCTCGGCTAGGTCGCCCTTTTCGAACTGGTCGGTTTCCCCGTAGCCCTTTGCCTGGAGTAACTCGGCTGAGATGCCCTTGTCGGTGAGGTAGGTGACAACGGCGTCCGCCCGTTGTTGACTCAAGGTCAGATTCTTGGATTCTGATCCTGCCAGGTCGGTGTAGCCCTGAACCTCGAGGCTCGTTCCGTCTGGAGCCGTCGCCAGGATCTCAGCGGCGGAGTCCAGGGTCGGGAAGCTTGCCTCGAGGATCTGAGGAGAACTGGTGGCAAATTGGATCGGGGCGAGCTCGAACAGTTCGTTGAGGCGGTCGCTGACGGGAATAACAACAGTCAGTTCGTCAATCACGTTGGTGACTCCGGCGACCTCACTTGCTGCGGCGACGGCGGTGGCTCTTGCTTCTTCTGATGCGACCGTTCCTCGCACTGTTGCCGTTGTTCCGTCCAGCGTCGCCGTTGGTCCGGCAACGCCTGAGGCAGTGAGTGAAGCTACAACATCGGGTTCAAGGTCAAGGATTGTCGTCGGGGGAGCAGTTGTTGTGGCTTCGGTGGTCGGAGGGGTCGTGGTGGCGATGGTGGTCGGAGCTGCGGACTCGACTTCGGTTGTCGACGCAGATGGGCTGAGCGTTGTCGCAATGACAGCGTCGAGATCTTGACCGTTGGTGTTGTCAGCTTGGACAGCGGCAAGACCTGGGTCTAGAGCGACTTGGTCATCGCCCCCGGACCGCCATAAACCGACTCCGATAGCCAGACTGAGCAGGATGAAGGCGAGCACACCAATGAGGACGATCTGTTCGTCGGCATCAACATCCCATTCGGGGATGACTTTCTCGTTCTTCACTTTGTTACTCACGCGGGGCGCCTCCAGTTTTCGGACTCCACCATAGGACGCCTGGGAACGAGAAGAGTCGCGCAATTTCGTTCGAAAACTCATCGATTGCTCTTCTCACCGAGACGAGAAGTCCAAGGAGAGTAGCGCCAGCTATCTGAGGAATCAGCCGAGATCGATTGAGAGTTCCATCTGGACTCGTCGGTTGGACCGGAGTGCGTGGTAGGAGTTCACGTCCTGCTCGGCAGTTTGTCCTGCTCGAAACTGATTTGTTGAACCCTGCCCTTCAGCGGTCAATCGAGCTTCGGCGATGTTCTGGCTGAGAAGAACAGCTAGGACGGCGTCGGCTCGCTCCTGGCTGAGAATCAGGTTTTGGTCTGCGGCACCCAGAATATCGCTGTACCCCTTGACCGTGAGGTGAACGGTTGCTGGTGCGGCTGCCATGAATACGGCAACCAACCTGGTTGAGGCGAGTCCCTCTTGTGACACCGTTGCTGACTTGCTGGCGAAAATGATCGGGTCGGCTCTGAAGGCTGGGATGGGTGCCGTGTTCCCCGGCGTCGTGGCAGTTTGCGGTGTCGCGCCCACTGGCTGCTTGGCTCCCTGGTTCGCATCTGAGGGCGTGGCGCCGAAGCCAAAATTGGAGCCTAGGTTGATCTCCCCTAGGGGCCCGAGTGTGGGATCAATACGGGCGCTCCGGCGAGGGTCATCGGGTTGGGGATCCTTGTTTGCAGACATGTAAAGCACGGGGGTGATCTCCACTGGCCATAGCTACAACGAGTAGTGACCACAGTGAGACGCTCCAGCTCGCGCAGAAGTCGCGTAATTCTTCTTCTGTTTTCTTGATCGAAGGTTACAAGTTGCCGGGTAGATCTTTTGGCTAACCCGCTATCGGTGGTAGATCACTGACTCCCAGTCCAAGATGGACGTCGCTTCTGCATTGTCACGGGTGGATCCGTCCTGGCGAAATCCGATGGTCCGTATGTGTAGCAGCTGTCCTGGACCCGCCGGTTCTGTTCTCGTCAGGGTGTGTTCGAAGCTCACCGTGTCTCCCTCAAATGCTGGCCCGAGATGACTGCACTGACCCCAGCCGACGATTGTTGCCATTCCCGGTAGGAGGCGAGTCAATGAGGCTTCGGCCAGAGCAATCACATGGCCACCGTAGACAAGGCGCTTTCCGTAGGCGCTTTCCATGGGTGAGCGGTGGACGATTGCTTGGTTGAAGGTCATGCGAGCGAGCGCTGGTGCCATGTCAATGTGGTCCCACATGATGTCCGCCTTGCTCTGGCCGACGTCCCAATCCAGACCCGAGAGGTCGGACAGGTTCCAGTCAGCGGGGATTGCCCCGGCATAGTCCGGCGTGTCCCCTGAACTGGCAGAACCAACATCCTCAGCATGACCCGGTGCCTCGCCCCGGCAGGGCAGTAGGGCGCATCGTTGGTATTGGGCGATTGGGCCGTTGTCGCCGTGAGTCCAGATGCCGAGCAAAACCTTGCCTCGGTTGAGGTCGCCCTTTGCTCGGGAATCGCACAAGGCCAGGACGGTGGTGGTGGTCTCGATCCGTTCGCCGATCTCTACGGGTCGCTGGAGAAGAACTCCTCGATAGAAAAGGTTGGCGATGGCCTTGCGGGTCGCGCTGGTGGACTGGCCAATGGA
Organism: Actinomycetes bacterium; assembly: GCA_024280015.1. Classification (GTDB taxonomy): domain Bacteria; phylum Actinomycetota; class Acidimicrobiia; order Acidimicrobiales; family SZUA-35; genus JAJRQY01. Next base: position 2,817 of record JAJRQY010000138.1, on the reverse strand, counting down.
GAGTTGGAGGACCAGGCCAGGATTTGCCAGCTTGCCCTTGGAGGTGCTGACTGTCTGATAGAGCGATGGGTCAGCGGTCAGACGATGCTCGTTGCCCGTGATCATCCGGTACTGGAGATTGTCGGCTTCAGTAACGATGGTTGCTGGCAAGGTTGGAAAAACGTATCCAGTCCACAGGTCATCGTAATAGGGCCCGTCAAGGGCTGGGGTAGCCGGCGGGGCGGAGTTTGCGGCTGAGGTGGATCGCGAGTTGGGCACATTTGATATTGTATGCAATGTGCAAGAAACCATCTACCGATCCAAACAGCAAGTCCCCTCTCGGGTAGTCGAGCAAGGTCAAATCCGATGAATCTGCCGGTAGCCAGGCCACCGCGCCGTGGTGGCCTCGCCGATGATGTTGTGAACTATGTTCGAGAACTCATCTTGACCGGGTCGCTGAAACCAGGCACCCACATCGACCAAGAAGCCATCGGCGAGGCCCTAGGAGTGAGCCGTAGTCCGGTACGCGAAGCCATTGTTGTGCTCGGCCAAGAGGGACTACTGGATGTGTTGCCGCGTCGCGGGGCCCAGGTCGCCCACATCAGCCGTGCCGATGTGATTGATCACTATGACCTGTTTGGGCTTGTTTCCGGGCGAGCAGCGGCCATGGCCGCGACCCAACTCACAGACCAAGACCTAGATCGGCTTCGAGACCTGCATCGTGAGTTTGAGGAGAATACGACGAGTTCGGCCGACCGGGCGGTGATGATGTCATCACTGAACGCAGACTTCCACCGAGTCATCAATCGTGCGGCTTCAACTCGCACCCGGTGGTTGCTGCGTCTTTTGGACCGCACCGTCCCTTCTCGTTACTTTGAGTTAGCAGGCGGATGGGATCAACAAGCGATCGCTCATCACGCGGAGATTCTTGGGGCCATCGTTGCGGGGGACGCGGATGGGGCTCGTCAAGCAATGGAAGCACACCTCCACCAAAGCGGAGTCGCCGCCGCCGATGCACTGGAAGCCCAAGGCTTCTGGAACCCAGTCGAAGAAACAAGACCTGAGGTATAACGAATGCAGTTTGATGAACCGGAAGACTTCGCCGTCATCCGCAGTGAAGTTCGACGGTTAGCGGATAAGTATGGCAATGAGTATTGGCGATCATTAGAACCAGACAAGTACCCCGAAGAATTTGTGGCAGAACTGACCAAGAACGGCTGGCTGTCTGCCCTCATTCCCGAAGAGTATGGAGGCGGCGGACTCAGCTTGATGGGAGCATCCGTGATCCTCGAGGAAATCTCGGCAAGCGGAGGAAATCCGAGCGCTTGTCACGCCCAGATGTATGTGATGGGAACCCTGCTTCGCCACGGTTCTGCCCAACAGAAGCAGAAATACTTGCCTCAAGTAGCCGACGGCTCCAAGCGACTGCAGGCCTTTGCTGTTACTGAACCCGAGGCCGGCTCAGAAACGGGCAAGCTGCGAACCAAAGCTGTTCGAGATGGCGATACCTGGCGAATCAATGGCCAGAAAATCTGGACATCGCGGGCCATGTACTCCGACCTGATGATCCTTCTTGCCCGCACAACACCGGTTCAAGAAGGTGGGCGCGGCATTGATGGCTTATCCGTTTTTCTGGTAGAGATGCGAAAGGATGACGGTTCCCTTATCGAGGGCCTCACCATCAATCCGATTGATACGTGGATGAATCACAGCACCACCGAAGTGTTCTTTGATGAGGTCGTCCTCCCCGCCGATGCGCTGCTTGGAACCGAAGGCAAGGGGTTCCGGCACATTCTCGACGGCATGAACGCCGAGCGGATTCTCATTGCCTCCGAATGCATTGGCGATGGCCGCTTCTTCCTGGACAAAGCCAGTGCCTATGCCTGTGAGCGTGAAGTGTTTGGTCGTCCAATAGGAGCCAATCAGGGTGTGCAATTCCCGTTGGCAAAGGCCTATGCCAACTTGGAAGCGGCCAATCTGATGCGCTTTAAGGCGGCGGCATTGTTTGATGAAGGTCGGTCATGTGGTGCCGAGGCCAATATGGCCAAGATGTTGGCTTCGAACGCGTCATGGGAAGCGGGCAACGCTGCACTAGATACGCATGGCGGCTTTGGCTTTGCCACCGAGTACGACATCGAGCGAAAGCTGCGGGAGACCCGGTTGTACCAGGTCGCTCCCATCAACAACAATCTGATTCTCGCCTTCCTGGGCGAGAAGGTGCTTGGCATGCCCAAGAGTTACTGAAGGCCAACGAGCTGCTCAAACGCCAGCCCGCCCCGAACTAATCCGACCAGAACCGCCCCGAGCAGAGCTCGAATTAACACCAGAAAGCACCAGCTGATGAGCAAGACGGACCTCGACTCCTTTCGAGCACTCACCAAGGAACACGGCATACACACCGTGGAGATTGCCCACCCAGACAACTATGGCCATCTGCGGGGCAAACGAATGCCGGTTGATCGGTTCTTTGGTGCTGGACAAAAGGGAATTGGCGTTGCTGACGCCGTATTCATCATGGACATCGAGTGTGATCTGGCCGACAACCCCTGGATCTCGATGGAATCAGGCTTTCTCGATACCATTCTGGTCCCTGATGTCTCGACCGCGCGGCTACTGACCCATCGTCCAGGGTACGCCCTGGTTTTCAGTGACTCATTTGATGAGGAGGGCGAACCACATCAGATGTCGCCTCGTCGTTTGCTGGCCGATCAGGTGAAGCGCTGCCAGGCCGCTGGAGTCGAGCCGTTTGTGGCTACCGAGATTGAGTTCTATCTCACGACACCGGAGTGGGATCCAATTCAGAACTACATCCAATACAGCTCGATGACCGACTCGTTT
>JAJRQY010000137.1 GCA_024280015.1 Actinomycetes bacterium | reverse complement strand
TGCTGCATCGCTGACAGTTTCGGTTGTCTGCCTTTGAGTTTCCCTTTAGCACGAGCAACAGCCATTCCTTCACGAGTGCGCATACGAAGCAAATCGACTTCGAACTCAGCGAACGTGGCCAGAATGTTGAAAAACATTTTGCCCATCGGGTCAGTCGGGTCATGCACCTGGCCACCAAGAGACAGCGACACGCCCTGGGCAGCCAGTTCATCCCCGATCGCCCGTGCGTCCGGAACTGAACGGGCAAGACGATCAAGTTTCGGCACCACCAGGGTGTCGCCTCTACGTACGGCTGCGAGGGCTTGGTCCAGGCCAGGTCGTTGCCGATTGGTTCCGGTCAATCCGTGATCCAGATAGAGGCGTTCCTCTGCTACGCCGAGCGCCACAAGCGCGTTGCGTTGAGCAGTGAGGTCCTGCTCATCAATCGAACAGCGTGCATAGCCAACCAGGGTCCCAGTCACCATGTCATTGTAACGTATAGCCCCCGCTCACTGAGAAACTATTCGTACCACCTATATGAGACAGCGAATGCCCTGGTCACCGATCCCCGACGCCGTTAGTCGGAGGTGTCCGTTTGAGGTTCCCCTAATGAGACACCGTTTCGAGGCGGCTCCAGGTAAAAGGGGAAGTGCCGGTCGCGGTGAGCAATGTGGCTGCCAGTCCTGAGAAACCGGAAGAGCGTCACCCTGACACCGCAGCCGCTGATCCTGAAATCCGAACTCGGCCCTAAATCCAGTGTCGGCTCTAGCATGCGACTTCACAGACCAATCAGTCATTTCCTGTGATGGTGTACTCCGCGCGGTCGTCTTCCCAACAAGGACTAACCAGTTTTTCGATCACAATCAGGTCCTCAAATGCAGGCTTCGGATCGGCCGCCCTCGCTCCAAGTCTGAAATCCGGATCCACGTGTTGCACAAACCAGTACGTAGCCCCAGGCTGGCAAGCTGGACGTTCCCTGACCGCAGAATCCCTGACCCCCCACGAATGCGTCCACGACTCCCCATCGTCACGAGTAATGCTGCGGGGGTTCCTTTGGGCCAGCCACTCTTCCAGTGTGAGAGTGTTCCCAACTTGGTAAGGGATGATCGGAACCCCAGTTTCGTTTGTGAAACGAACCTCAGCATGAACCGGGTTGTTCTCACCAACACACCCAGCCGCCAGCAGCGAAACACCAACCAGCACCAATAGCCACCGGCAGATCAGGTCTCTCAAGACTCACAACCCTTCTTGACTTCACTGCGGCAAGAATCGGTGCCACGACCACCATAAGCAGCATCATTTCCCGGCCCACCGAGAAGCACATCGTCTCCACGATTACCCCGCAGGACATCATCGCCCGGCCCGCCATGCAACTCATCGGCACCTCGACGGCCATAGAGAACGTCATCGCCGCCCTGGCCACGCAACACATCACTACCCCGACCCCCGTAGATAGTGTCGTTACCGGCTCCGCCTTTCAACGTGTCTCGGCCGCGATGGCCCCGGATGGTGTCATGACCGTCACCGCCACGAGCCGTATCAGAACCACGGCCGGTCATGATCGTGTCGTTGCCAGACCCGCCGTAGAGATCGTCGTTGCCCCGACCTCCGCGGATCAGATCGTCTCCACCACGACCTCGAATAGTGTCAGCACCACGATTACCACGCAACGTGTCGTTTCCGTTGCCACCATCAATCGTGTCGGCTCCGCGGCCGCCGGACACATCGTCATCCCCATCGCCGCCGTTGACAACGTCGTTGCCATTGCCAGCAAGGATGATGTCGTTGCCACCGAGTGCGTCAATGATGTCGTCGCCTCCACCCGCACAGATCACATCATCACCCTCGGTACCGAGCAGTACGTCATCGCCCTCGGTGCCGAGAATGGTGCAGGCTGACGAAGCAATGATTGTCACCTCGAAGAGGCCGGTGGCGCAACGTTGAGTCTCATCACAGATGGTGTACCCAACTGAATCAACTCCCCCTACCTGACCAGCGACGTAGTGCACTACCGGGTCAGCTGCGCCATCATCAACCAGGACCGCTGTCCCTAAGGTGGGCTGGATAGTTATCGTGAGCGAGGCTGCGTCGATGTTGTCCTCCGGGTCGGTGTCATTAGCCAAGACATCCACGTCAATAGTTTCACCTGCTTGGATGGTCTCGCTTTCACCGAGTACGTCCGGGGGAAGGGGATAGGTTTCGGGGTCCACGATCATGGGAAGAACGTTGACGCCTTCCCGCAGATCACAGGCCGCTCCTTGTGAGCGTTCTCCGAAGCTTTCCTGTCCGGGGTTGGGGACAAGTGGGCAGTTGTCGATTTCGTTGGGAACCAGGTCGAAGTCGGCGTCGGCTAAGGGTCCGTCGTGGGGATTCGGGTCACAGTCATCAAAGACCTGGTCACCATCAACGTCAGGATCCGTTGGGGCCGCAAGACAGTTGGACTGCACGGTCACAGAAATGTCGCTGCCTGCTATCTGCCTACCGGTAAGGCCGTCGCGTACGATGAGGCGATGGTGTCCTGGATGGGTTCCTTCCGGGATCTGGAAACCGAAATGCGCCACCCCGTCTCCATCGGCTATTGCCGATGCCAACGGGACTTCAACACTGGCGAGGGATAGGTACAATGTGTCACCGGGGGTTGCGCCAGAATAGGTTGCGTTGGCATCGGTCTGCCACCCAGCTTCTTGGGGCAAATCAGTGATGAAATCCAATGCGGCCGCCAAATTTGGCAACAGACACTCACCCTGGACGCTGACACGAGCCCACTCGACATTGTGGTACGGACCTGCCGGTCCTGTTCCATGAGTTGACAGAGCGTCAATGTTGTACGGGGCGTTCGAGGTGTTACCCCAAGCACCCCCATAGCCGTTCCAACACTGTGAGGCAGGGGCTAGGACATGGTCCCAGGTCTGCCACACTCGAGACGTACCAACGCTGTAACCTGTGACATCCGACCGCCCGCTGAGCGACCCGCAAAGAGGGACATTGGTGCCCTTGTCTGGCGTACTGTAGGAGGCGTGTGACCCCTCAGCAACATTGATTCACCCTGGGAAAGTTGGAGAGTCATCCGTTTGACGAAAGGATGAAAGCTATGCCAACACTAGGAAAATCGGGGGCAGCAACAACCGCCCGATACACAACCCAGGAGAAAGCCAGAACCGTCCGACTCTGCCG
>JAJRQY010000136.1 GCA_024280015.1 Actinomycetes bacterium | reverse complement strand
GGTCGTGGCTCGGGGGTTATTGTGCCCGGGCCGGGCAGTATGGTCCGAACCGGGACCTAGATAGTCCCGCAGGAACGGTTGATCGGGCCCATCGATTATTTCCTCGGGCCACAAGCCCCGATTTTCCGCATCCTGCTAGTGCGTCAACACTGGGCACTAGTCTGAACGAATGATCCGCGAGGGCTATGAATTGTCTGACCGCTACCTGGCTGCCAGTGGCTCGGTCTTCATGTCTGGGATCCAGGCCCTGGCCCGCATACCCATCGAACAATTGCGTCGTGATCGCCTGGTAGGGCACAATTCTGCCGCTCTCGTGTCTGGCTATCCTGGTTCGCCCCTCGGCGGTTTTGACCAGGAACTTGCCCGCGCTTTGCGGCTGGTAAGCGACCTGCCGATTGTTCATCAGCCTGCGGTCAATGAGGAACTTGGCGCCAGCGCGGTCATGGGGTCACAATTGGCCTCGACCCGGCCCGATGTTCGATATGACGGAGTCGTTGGCATCTGGTACGGGAAAGCACCAGGATTGGACCGGGCAACGGACGCCCTGCGTCATGGTGTATTTGCCGGATCCAGCTCGGGCGGTGGAGCTTTGGCCCTGGTTGGCGATGACCCGGCGGCCAAGTCATCGACCATGCCATCATCCTCCGACGCTGCCCTGGTCGACCTGCACATGCCGATCCTGTACCCCGGCACCATTGCTGAGTGCCTGGAACTCGGATTGCATGGCATCGCCATGTCTCGGGCCACCGGCTTGTGGTCGGCGCTCAAGATTGTTACCCCCATTGCTGACGGCACCGGAACGGTCGAATTACCGGTGCTTGCTGGTGAGCTGGTGATTCCTCGCCATAACAATCCGGACGGTTCACTCTGGGTTCCGCACCCGTCGGCTCAGTTCTTGGGACCACGCATGGTTGAGGTCGAGCGTGAATTCCACGAGATCCGGTCGGACCTAGCCCGCCAATACGGAGCCATGAACCGGTTGAACCGAACCACAACCAATCCTGTCGATGCATGGTTGGGCATCGTGGCCACCGGTTTCACCTACTTCCAGGTACTGGAGGCCTTCCGGCGGCTGGGCCTCGCTGATCTGGATGCGATTGCCGGGGCAGGTATTCGCCTAGCTCACCTGCGGATGCCGGTGCCGTTCGATGTGCAACAGGTCGCCTCTTTTGCCAAGGGCCTGGATGAAATCTTCGTTATTGAAGAGAAGAACCCGACCCTGGAACGGCTGATTCGGGACTGTTTGTATGACGCGACGGTTCGCCCCAAGGTCTTCGGTAAGCACGGACCGGACGGGGCCGAGTTGCTTCCTTCCTACGGACTCTTGAGTGCCGACGTGATCACCCCCGCCCTGCGCCACCGCTTACAAGATCGTCTGCAGGACCGGTTGGTTCCCGCTCCACCTGTGCCTCGTGAGCTGATCCCTCTCAGCGTGAACCGGACACCATTCTTCTGCTCGGGTTGCCCCCACAACTGGGGAACCAAGGTGCCAGAAGGCTCCGTGGTCGGCATGGGAACGGGCTGCCACGGCATGACCCTGCTGATGGACGAAGAGCGGGTTGGGGAGAGCATTGGCATTACCGCCATGGGCAACGAGGGCGCCCAGTGGCTCGGAATGGCGCCCTTTGTTGTGACCGATCATGTCTTCCAAAACTTCGGTGATGGCACCTACTTCCACTCTGGTCAGTTGGCGGTGCAGGCCGCCATTGGTGCTGGTGCCAACGTGACTTTCAAGATCCTCTACAACGACACGGTGGCCATGACCGGAGGCCAGGTGACCGCCCACCGGGTTGGTGTGCCCGAGCTAGCACAACTGCTGTTGACCCATGGCGCCAAGGAAGTTGTGGTCACCACCGATGATGTATTGGAGTACCGCGGCGTCGCCCTGCCCAAGGGAGTGGCGTTGTTGGACCGAACCAAACTGATCGAGGTGCAAGAACGGTTGGCCAAGGTCAAGGGCGTCACCGTCATTATTCACCACCAAGGTTGCGCGGCAGAGATCCGTCGAGGACGTCGTCGGGGGACGGTAGCCAAGCCAACAAAGCGGGTGGTCATCAACCATCGTATTTGTGAAGGCTGCGGCGACTGCGGCGATGTCAGCAATTGCCTCTCGGTCCAGCCCGCGGCCACCCCGCTTGGCCGCAAGACCCAGATTGACCAGGCCAGTTGCAATGTCGATCTGTCGTGCTTGCACGGCGACTGCCCCGCGTTCATGGTGGTCGAGGTCGATGAGGACGCCAATTCCGGACAACAAGCGAGGGCTCTACTGACCATGGACTCCGCCACGATTCCACCGCCGCGATTGACTAACCGAGCAGCCACCACCGTGCGCCTGTCCGGCATTGGTGGGACTGGGGTCGTGACCGCGGCCCAGATGTTGGGGACGGCTGCTCTTCTGGATGGTCTAGAAGTTGACGGGGTTGATCAGACTGGCCTGTCACAAAAGGCTGGCCCGGTCATCAGTGATCTGGTTATCAGCCAGTCGGGCTCGCCGCGACGCTCCAACCTCATTGGCCGTCAGCAGGCTGATGTCCTCGTGGCCTTTGATGAGCTAGTTGCTGCCTCCGATGGTGCAATTGGTGTCGGCCTCGCCGGACATACCAAGGTTTTTGCTTCCACTGCAATCACTCCGACGGGCCGCCAGATCACCAACCCGGCCTTGGACTCGCCGAGCTTGCAGGACTTTGACCAGAGGTTCAGCGCTCGTGCCGATGGCGATGATGTTTGCTCGCTCCACGCCCTACATCTGGCTGCTGCCTTGACCGGCACCGCTTCGACCGCCAACACGCTCTTGCTCGGAGTTGCGTTCCAATCTGGAGAGATTCCGGTCTCGATCGAAGCCTTTGAACAGGCAATCCGGCTAAACGGGGTGGCAGTTGAGGCCAACCTGGCTGCTTTTGGCTGGGGCCGTCAATGGTTCGTTGAGCGAGATCGGGTTGAGGAACTTGCGGCGGACTCTGGCTCGACCGCGCTGGAAGTTGTAGTTCCTCCGCTTTCCGCCTCACTCATTGCGCAGGTCGACCAGCTTGGATTAGGTCTTGATTCCACGGCACTAGTCTCGATGCTCAGCAGCGATCTGGTGGCCTATCAGGATGAGGCGTACGCAGAGCGATTCCTTGCTCTGGTATCGCAAGCCGAGGCGACGGGCGAAGCAGGTCTGGTTGAAGCTGTTGCCCGCAATGGTCACAAGCTGATGGCATACAAGGATGAGTATGAAGTGGCTCGTCTGATGCTTTCCGAGGATGGACTGGTGCCAATCGCCGACGTTCCCGGAGTTGCCAACAAACCCCAGTTCACCTGGCAGCTCCATCCGCCAATGCTGCGTGCTCTGGGCATGAAGCGAAAACTCTCGTTCAGTGCCCGTTCTCGACCAGTCTTCGGAGCCCTAGCCAGGGGCAAGAAGCTTCGGGGTACGGCCAAGGACCCCTTCGGTCGGGCCGAAGTTCGCAAGATTGAGCGACAGATGGTTGAGGAATACGAGTCAGCAATCAATCTGGTCTGTGCCGCCCTCAGAAAAGGCTCCATCGACGTGACCGCCGCAGTTGAAATCGCTGGTTTACCCGATCAGGTCCGCGGTTATGAAGACCTCAAGCTGCGGCGAGCCACCGCCTACCGAGCCGAACTCGCTGGCAGGATCAGCGTCCTCTCCTAGCAGGTTCAGAATCTGATTTGGCACCGGCTGGGCATGGCGATCTCAAGTACCGTATAGCACGCGCTAGCGGTGCCAGAACGCTAGTTGGGGGTTCGTTGGGCGCGGAGGAAGGCTTGGGGGGTGGTCTCATGGGGGAGTTCGGCTGGGCGTTGGATCATTGTGTTCACTTCAAAGCCAGCGGCGGCCAAGGAATCGGTCACCCCGTCCACACCATGGTGATACAGCGTCAGGGTCGTGTCAGAGCCATACGCCTTGGGGCGAACATCTTCGATATTGGAGCCCGCTTGGAAGGCTCGTCATACCACCGCAGCATCGGATCAGGCCGTAACACGGCGTGGTGGTCACTAACGGCTGAGGCAATGATGTTTCTCAGGACCACCTCAACATCAGCGATGGTGCCCCACGTCTGGGCACTCAGTCGCGAGTTCTGCTCATAGAGCGCTATCGCACCCAGAGGGTCACTTTCGCCGGTAACCGGGTCGATGGTGCTCTTTAGGTATCTTTGAGCGCGAGGCGCAGAGATTGCTTGCTCGAACTCTTCATAGTTCAACACCTGGCGGGGCTCTCTGGTGGAAAATTTGCTGGAACCTTGAGCACGGTCCAGTCTATACTCAGGCTTGCAAGCCCTGGAATGGCTCACCGTCAGGTGGCCACCAGGGCTTAGCTATTTGTCTGAGGCGGCCCACGCCGGGGCTGGCCCTCACCGAAGGCAACCCAGCCATACCTGCTGCCTTTAGCATCGTTGTCGACAACCCCGGTCTGGTGGCTTTTGAGTCACTCCCGGGGTTCCGTCGTTTTCAGGGCCTTCAGCGGGGGTTCGTTGGATGCTGTCGGTGTTGGTGGGGGAGTGGTGACTGGTTTCAGTCAGTCATATTGAACGTTATCCACGACTCCCACAGCAGACATGACGCCTCGAATGCGGTCGATCACCCTCGCTTACTTACCGCCCTGCAGGAGCGGTCACGAGGCGTGAGGAAACAGGCCAATTCCGCTCTCGCCGCCAGCCACTGCTCAGAGAACAGGAACGGTTATGCGCTGGTCTTCTTGGCGCGGGGTCGACGCGCCTTAGATGGTGCAGCCTTGGACGGATCGGCTTGACTCGCCCGAATCTTTTCAACCAACTCAGGATGACGAAGCAACGCAGCCTCGTGTTCAGTCATGACAACTGCTGGCCTAAAAATCAGGGTGCCATCATCTTGTTCTTCTACTAGGTAACGATCGTGTTCTGGGTGGCCGAGTTTGCCGAGGGCTACTCGACGGCGCGCATCAAGTTCTACAAGCATTGGTTGGTTCCTTGGTTGAGTCGCTTGGTTTGTGTCGCTTTGAACGGAACTCTGTGGCTCATCGCTTCACGGTGCTTATCATACGTGCATATCCCCACTACGGCAAATGCGCCAATACCCCGTTACCCCGAACGTGATAGGATGAGCGTCTGAAGCAACCTGGGTCTGTTGGAGGCCGTCCGTTACGTGCTAATAGTTTCCGCTGGTAAAGCGGCCTGGACAGCATTATAGGCCCGTTCGAACTCGTCGGGAGATCTGTCACCACAGTAACTAT